>NYZC01000047.1 GCA_002686995.1 Phycisphaeraceae bacterium
TAGATCTTGTTGTCGCTGGCGTGCCACCCGACGAAGGCGATCCCGGGATTGTTGTAGACGAAGCAGTCCCGGATCACGTTCCGGCTCCGCACCTCGATCGCGGCCCCGATGACGAACGCGTAGTATTCGACCTTCCGGTCCTTGACCAGCGGCCAGTGGGCGTACTTGTTGCCGTCGACGACGGCACCCGTCAGATGCGTGCCGTCCCCGAGGCGCAGAAGGTCGCCGAAGCTCGGCAGGCGCTTGAGGACGGCGTTGGGCCCGAAACGGATGCGGCTGTTCGTACGCGTCTCCAGTATCTTCCCCACCGACCCGGCGGTGACGCCGTACACCATCGGCCGATCGGGGTCATCGCTGCCGGGGAACTCGACACAGAGGTTCTCGTCGAAGCAACGTTGAATGTGCGCCTTGTAATCGACGGACCCGTCGGTGACGTAACCCTCGGGCAGGTAGCTGCGGACGTTGACGTAGAACGACTCGGGCGGGGGCGTCCCGAGCGCCGCGACGACTACGGTCAGCACGATGCCGAAGGTGGTGCTCATGAAGCCACGACTCTTGGGATTCATGGCACGATGACGCTGATCGGCCGGAACGGCCCACCGAGATTCATACTCGGCTCGATTGTAGCGTCAGGTCATTGTTGCCGGACCGCACGATGTGGGTCCTGGAGCATGTGGGGGGGATGTTCTCCGGCGTCGACCTGGAGCTGCACAAACCGGCTTCCAGCGCTCTTCGATCGCTTCGGCACTCTCCGAGGTCGAGCGTTCGGCTCTTCACCATCTCGGCGACGCAGTTCGCGCCGCCAAGAATGGAACGCGCCCTCCGTCACTCCTCGATCCTTGCAAAACGCCTTCGCGGTCTGGCCGCTCTCCTTCCACGATGAGATCGTCTCACGCCACTTCGCCTCGAGATTCGGATCGCGTTTGCCCATCTTCGGCTCCTTGCACTGGGGGAGCGGAAATCATCGGGCATCGAGGCCTCGGCGCGAAGATGTGGTTCGCCGGACGGTTACGCGGGGCCGTAAGCTGGATTTCCACGCATTACGGCACACGTTCATCACCAACATTGCGAACAGCGGGGCGTCGGTGAAGACGCAGCAGGAACTGGCCCGTCATGCCGATCCCTCGATGACGATCGGCCTACTCGCATAGCGATGACGCTCAGAAGATGGCAGCGATCGAGAGTCTGCCGGAAGTCGGGCCTGTAGAGGCGGTCTCTGAAGCAACAGGAACCGATTCTGACTGTCCGTCATGCTGTCCGGATTCTGGCGGCCAGCGGCGACCTGCGGCGACTCATGCCCCCACGGACCAGCGGCCGGAAGACGAGCGGGAGGTCCCGGTATGCAGCACCGCTAGTCGTTGGCGAGCAAGGGTTTATTGACGGTCATGACGGCGACCCCTATCATGACCGCTCTCGCCCGCCCGTAGCTCAATTGGATAGAGCGGCGGTCTACGGAACTGAACACCCATCCAGCCGGTATTCTTTAAGTAACTCAGGGGGAAGATGTTGTGGTGAAGATGCGACGACCGTGTCCGCTGACTGCCCGCTCGGCTGCCCGGATTCGACGACCGACAACGACCTGCAACGGCTTGCCGCAGCTTGGCCGAAGCTCTAGGATGCGATCCGGCATTCCATACTGAAGCTGGCAGATTTGGATTAGATGCTTCTCTGTTCTACTACGCACAGTCGGTTTGTTGAATGGGGGTAATCGGAACCTAAGGGGTGCCCACTTGAATCGAAAACCATGTGTCGAATTGTGTCGCGTATCGAGGGCCGTCTCAGACCCAAGGTACCCTGTGACCTCAATTTCTCGCAGATCAAGGGCTTACGGGTCAGATGAGAAAATGGACACTACGGGGTCAGGAGGCACGGTCAGGAGGCCCATAAGGAGAGTGCGATTCTCGTTCCCGTCAACCACGCCTTCCGGGATTGGGGTCTCTGTTGGTCCACGTCGTGTCCGGAGGCAGGCGGCCGCTCGCTGTTCGCAGCGATGTATTCGCCGGGGAGCGTTCGGCACCGCGCTCCCGAAGAAGATACGGCAGATTTCGGTATGGTCGCAGCCATGACGAGCGGAAGCAGCCGGATCATGACCGGTGCCACCGCGGCGCTGGCGCAGCTGGCGGCGGAGGGGGTCGAGGTGGCCGTCGGCATCCCCGGCGAGCACAACATCGCGCTGTGCGATGCCGTGCTGGACCACCCGCGAATGCGCTTCATCACGGGTCGGCACGAACAGGCGATCACCTTCATGGCCAACAGCTACGCTCGCGCGAGCGCACGGGTGGCGGTGAGCCTGAACGTCGGCGGTCCCGGGGTGACCAACAGCCTGACCGCACTCGCGGATGCGTATTGCGATTCGGTGCCGATGCTGCTCGTCGCCAGTTGCTGCGACCGGGTGACCCTGGGCAGGGGCGGCTTCCACGAGCTGAAGGACCAGAGCGCGGTCCTCCAGTCGGTGACCAAGTGGCATACGCGTGTCGAGGAAGTTGACGCCGTCCCGGCCGCGATTCAGCGGGCGCTGTTCGAAGCGCGCTCGGGTCGGCCGGGGCCGACCGCCGTCGAGATCCCGGTGGGCCTCCAGTGCGAGGAGGCGGAGGTAAGGCTGCGGACGCCGCTGCCGGTGCCCCGACCCGCGGCGGATGTCGAGGCCGTCGCAGAGGCGGCCCGGCACCTGAGCGCTGCGCGGGTGCCCATGGTCCTGATTGGCGGCGGCGCGGCCCGGGCCGATTGCGGCCGCGAGCTGGTGGCCCTGGTCGAATGCCTGAACGCCGCGTGCTTCACGACGTCGCTGGGCAAGGGCGTGGTGCCGGACGATCATCCGCTGAGCTTGGGGTGGCGCCTGGTGGAGAACGGGCCGGGTCGGATCTTCCTCGATGAGGCGGACGTTCTGCTCGTGGTCGGTTCCAGCCTGGGCGAGGTCGAGACCGGGGGGTGGGCGCTGCCGCTTCCGCGGAAGCTGATCCACATCGACATCTGTCCCGGGATCATCGGTCGCAACTACCGGGCCGCAGTGGGGCTGACCGGTGACGCGAAGGTCGTGCTGGGGCAATTGCTGGATGCCCTGGCCGGATGCGACGTCACCGACCGTCGGTCACCGGCGCCGCGCATCGCTGCGCTCAAGGCGCAGATTCACGCGCGGATCAGGGACAAGACGAGTTTCCAATTCGTTCGTACCATGCAGGCGGCGCTGCCCGACGATGCGGTCGTCACGAACGACGCTTCGGTGATGAACGCCTGGACGCTGGTTCATCTGACGCGCACGCGGCCGCGGACGGCGTACATCACCCGATCGCTGGCGGCGCTGGGGTTCGCCTACCCCGCCGCCGTCGGCGCCAAGCTGGCGTACCCCGAACGGCAGGCGGTAGCAGTGACCGGCGACGGCGGCTTCCTGTTCACGTCGGACGCGCTGTCCACCGCGGTACAGTACCGGCTCAACGCCGTGGCGCTGGTGTTCAACGACCGGAGCTACGGCACGATCAAGCAGGCGCAGATCGACCGCTTCGGCCGGGCCGTCGGCGTGGACCTGGTGAACCCGGATTTCGTGAGGCTGGCCGAAGCGTATGGCGGCGCGGGGTGTCACGTGGAGCGGCCGGATGACCTGCGCGTCGCGTTGGCGGCGGCGTTTGCCCGCGACGTACCGACGGTGATCGAGGTGCCGTTCGAGCCGGATCGCGATATGTTCTGACGACGGGATCGGGCGGGTCGAGCCGGAAGTCGAGACGACCGACGATGACCAAGACGAAGACGCGGCCGGACGACTTGGTGGCGATGTACCGGCTGATGCTGACAGGTCGGCGCTTCACGGAGCAGGCCCTTCAGTGGTACACCGAGGGGCGGGTGCCGCAGGGGCTGCATCCGAGCATTGGGCAGGAGGCGGTGGGCGTCGGCGGCTGCTACGGCCTGCAACCGGACGATTGGGTGCTGCCTTCGCTGCGTACGAGCGAAGCGTTCTGGACCCGCGGCGTGACCATCCGCGAGCAGCTGCACGCCATGTTCGGCACGGCAAGGAGCATCTCGCGCGGCAAGGAATCGTCGCACCACGCCGGCTATCCGGACCGGGGCATCCTCGCGTGCACCGGAATCGTCGGTGGGCACATCCCCGTCGCCACCGGCGTGGGGCTGGGCCTGCGTCGGCAGCACACCGACCGCGTGGCGGTCTGCTTCTTCGGCGACGGAGCGGCCAACCGCGGCGACTTCCACGAAGGGTTGAACCTGGCGGCGGTGACCCGAGCCCCGGTCGTCTTCATCTGCGAGAACAACCTCTACGCCCAGACGGTCGCCGGCGCCGATGCCATGGCCATCACCGACATCGCCGACCGGGCCGCCGGATATGGCATGCCGGGGTCGATCGTCGACGGACAGGACGTCGTCGCCGTTCACCGAGCGACACAGGAGGCGGTGGCGCGGGCGCGCCGGGGTGAAGGCCCGTCGCTGCTGGAGATGAAGACCTATCGCTTCCGGCCCCACTATCCGATCTTCGAGGAGCGAAGGCCCTCGGAGGAGATCGCCCGGTGGCAGTCGCGCGATCCCCTCGACGTCCTTGCCGCGGTGCTCACACCGCAGGGCGTTCTGTCGGACGAGGCGATCGAGGCCATGGACCGTGCGATCCTCCAGGAGCTGGAAGAAGCGATCGTTGAGGTCGAGGCCGCACCGCCACCGGACGCGCGCGAGGTGTTCGAGCACATCGTCGCCGAGGGCGCCGAGGAGACGCGGCGATGAGGACGCTGCGTGGCAACGAGGCCCTGCGTGAAGCCTTGATGCAGGAAATGGCCGCCGACGAGCGCGTGTTCTTGCTCGGAGAGGACATCGCCGACCACGGCGGTGTGTTCAACGTGACCGAGGGGCTGCTCGAGCGCTTCGGCACCGAGCGCGTGATCGATTCACCCATCTCCGAATCGGCCATCGTGGGCGCCGGCGTGGGCGCGGCCCTGATGGGGATGCGGCCCGTGGTCGAGGTCCAGTTCACCGACCTGGTCACGATCGCGATGGATCAGATCGTCAACAGCGCCGCCAAGGCGCGCTACGTGCACGGTGGAGCGATGAGCTGTCCGCTGGTCGTGCGCACAGTGAACCTCGGCAGGGGCACGGTCTATTCGAGCCAGGCGCTTGAGGCATGGTTCACGCACGTGCCGGGTCTGAAGGTGGTGATGCCTTCCGACGCGCACGACGCCAAGGGTCTGCTGATCAGCGCGATGCGCGACGATGACCCGGTGATCTTCATCGAGCCCAAGTCGCTCTACGCCCTGCGCGGTCCGGTGCCGGAGAAGCGCTACGCGCTGCCCTTCGGCCAGGCAAACGTCAGGCGCGCCGGCGACGACGTGACGGTCGTAGCGTGGGGCTCGACCGTGCCGCTGGCGGAGAAGGTGGCCGAGGCGCTGGCGGCCGAGTCGCTCGGCGTGGAGGTGGTCGATCCCCGGACGCTGGCCCCGTTCGATGCCCGGGCGGTGGTCAACTCGGTATGCAGGACGGGCCGCCTGGTGATCGTTCACGAGGCAGTCAAATGCGCCGGCTTCGGCGCGGAGGTGGCGGCGCGGGTGTCGGACAGCGAGGCGTTCGAGCGCCTCCAGGCTCCGATTGTCCGCGTGGCCAACCCCGGCGTCCCCGTCCCGCACAGCACCGCCCTGCATCCGCTGGCACTGCCGAGCATCGACGGCCTGACGTCTGCGATCCGACGATTGATGGACTACGAATAGGGTCACACGAAGCGACCGCGGTCGCGGTCAAACAGGGAACGGTCGATGGCGACGCCGATTCGAATGCTGCGGCTGAGCAAGGGCATGGAAGCCGGCCGCGTCGTCACCTGGCTGAAACGGGCCGGCGATGCGGTCGAGGCGGGCGAAGCCCTGCTTGAGGTAGAGACGGAGAAATCGATCGTCGAGGTCGAAGCGACGGCCAGCGGCGTTGTCCTGCAGTTGGTCGTCGCCGAGGACGAGCAGGTGCCAGTCGGAACCGTGCTGGGCTGGATCGGCGCGCCGGGCGAGACACCGGGCGAGGCCGATGCCGCCCCTGCCGCTTCCGCCGCCGGCGCCACGGGCAAGGTCCGTGCGGCGCCGGCCGTACGCAGTCTGGCGAAAGAGCACGGCATCGACCTGCAGGCCCTCGCCGGGAGTGGTCCCGACGGTCGCATCGTGAGGGCCGATGTTGAAGCCGCCATCACCGCCCGGGATGGCAGCGTCGGTCCCGGGGAGGACGACGGCGCCGAGCGCATTGCGCTCAAGGGCGTGCGCCGCATCATGGCCGATCGCATGGCACAGAGCGCGAGCACCGCCGCGGCGGTCACCACCGTGGTCGACGTCGACATGGGCGCAATCCACGAATTGAAGAAGACGCGCGAAATCACCGTCACCAGCGCCGTGGTCAAGGCCACGGCCGCGGCGCTGCAGCAGTACCGGATCCTCAACGCCGCGCTCGAAGGCGACGAGATCCTGCTGCACAAGCGGGTCCACATCGGTGTCGCCGTCGCCGGCAAGCACGGCCTGAACGTACTTTGCATCGCCGGAGCCGATCGGAAAGCCCTGTCCGAAATCGACGCGGAACTGGGCGACCTGGCCGGCCAGGCCCGGGACGGCAGCCTCAAGGTGGAGAGGATGGAAGCGCCCACCTTCACCGTGACCAATTCGGGCGTGTTCGGTTCGCTCATCTTTACCCCGATCATCAATCCGCCGCAAAGCGCGATTCTCGGAGTGGGTAAGGTTCAGGTCACGCCCGTGGCGCGCGACGGCGCGGTGGTGATTCGACCCGTCATGTACCTCTGCCTCACCTATGATCACCGCATCGTCGAAGGTGCGGAGGCGGTTGGCGCCCTGCAGGTCATCAAGGCAAGACTGGAAGATCCAGCATGGATGACGTAGCACCGACGTGCGACCTGTTGATCCGCAACGGTCGTATCCTCGACGGCACGGGCGCCGAATGGTACCGAGCCGACGTGGCCTCGAGCGGCGACATCATCGTCGCCATGGGTGACTTGCAGGACTGGTCGGCGCGGCAGGAGATCGACGCGGACGGCCGTTTCGTCACCCCCGGTTTCATCGAGGAGCACAGCCACAGCGACACGACGCTGCTCGTCGATCCGCTGGCGCAAAGCGCCGTGCGCCAGGGCATGACCACCATGGCGGTGGGCATGTGCGGCATGTCGGCGGCGCCCATCACCCCGGCCCGGCGCGAAGAGTACCGCCAGACCACGTCGCTACTCGACTACGAGAGCGTCGACTGGTCCTGGAGCAGCTTCGCCGAATACCTGGCCAGGCTGCGCGATGCCGGCCCTTCCCTGAACGTGATGGCGATGGCGGGGCACATCCCGCTGCGCATGAGCGCCATGGATGATCCGA
>NYZC01000048.1 GCA_002686995.1 Phycisphaeraceae bacterium
AGGCCGTTAGATTCTTCCGGTGTCACTTCTCGTCACGGTGACGAGAAGTCGAAGGTCCAAGGTCGAAGGTCGAAAGCGGAACTGTCGATGCCCTACCGCGCCGGCCGGTGTCAGGTTCTTTCGACGTTCGATTTTCGACCTTCCGATTTGCGGGCGAAGCCCGCGTTGGGCAAAGCGAATGATGCTCGGACTTGAATACGGAACTGTGCAATTGGTCGCCCATCGCCGTGAATGGGTCGGAGCTTATCGTTGTGAGATGGGAAGCTGATGCTGAGGTATTTCAAGGGATTCTTCAACTCCACGCCTGACGAAATCCGCGGATTGGAGCCCTACGCAACTATTCAGATTGACAGTGTCCGTGGATTGACGACGGCCCAACAAGACGCTCCAGCGGACCCGGACAAGCCGCGCCGCTGAGCTCAACGTTAGCCTCTTCCCCTCCGCCCGAGGCGGTCGCTAAGCTTCCCGATCTCTCTTCACGACCGAAGGAATCAGGACAGTCCACTGGTACCGACGACGCTTCATCGAGTCCAAGAGAGCGGGGCGCTTTGCGGGGCGCACGTCATGGACTGAAGCCCCCGGCGCCATGGACGCCAGTGGATTCCAAGAGTCATCACGAGCGCCACGTTGGCGACGCGCAGCCTCTTGACCACACCACACGTTTGACGGTCGCACAAGAGGTTATGACAATCAAGACCTCACCAGCCGGTGTGGCGGAATTGGCAGACGCGACGGATTCAAAATCCGTTTCCCGTTAAGGGAGTGTGGGTTCGAGTCCCTCCACCGGCATTGATCGTCAGGGGTCGCAGCAGGGCGCTCGTCTTCGCGTAATGTCGCAAATGGAAGGGGCTTGGAGTCATCGCCGTCACGGTCGTCGCGCGCGGGATCAGCGTGGTCGCCGTCGCGGGGTCCGGCATCGTCTCGCACCGTTTCGCGCTCCAACTGCTGTCGTCTGCGCTGCGCACGACGTTGCCGTGGTCACGGACCTCTGCGACGATCGCCGCGCAGGCGTGATCTGAAGGAGACTCATGCCCACATGATATGGCCACCATCGGGGATTCCAGGCATCCACCCCGAACGATACGACGAGAACGGTTGGGTACGTCCAGACCGTGGTCGAGGCACTCGCCCAGGGTCGAATAGACCCGCGCGCCCACGCGCCGGGGCCCGCCGATCGCGGCATCGCGCCGGGCGACGATCGCGCGCACCCGCCGCATCAGGTCGGTCATCAACCCGGCTCGTTCCCGGCCCGTGCCCACGGGAAAGTAACCGTGGTCGCGGAAGCACATCTCGATGCCGTCGACGTCGAACTGGTCCATGAACTCCTCGACCACGCCGTGCGTGAAGTCGCGCACGGCCTCATGGGTGAAGTCGAGGGATTCGGACGACGCGTATCCGTCACCTTCCGGGAAATCGGTCCCCGTCAGCTTCAGCTCCGGATGCGACTCGATGAAGCCGGCGATCCCCACGCCCTGCTGTTTCGCAATGAAGGCGTGGTTGTCGTTGACGCGGAATCCGGCGATGAACCTGATGCCGCGCCGGTGCGCCTGGTCGATCAGGATCTCGATCGGCTGGATGCCCTGTTCGATCATGGGCTTGAGCCGATAGTGGTGAATGCGTCGGTCGTACTCTTAGTTTTCCGACTTCCAGTACGCGGTCCAGCCCTGCGAGAACACCTCCTGGTCGAAGGTGTCGATGCCGCTGTCGGCGAGGACGTCGACCCATTTGCGCAGATCATCGGGCTCCGCCGGATCGTGCAGCACGTTGGTGACGATCGACGAAGGGTCGCTGACATAGAGAATTCGTATGTCGCCACGTGGCGCGAATGTTCCGGTGTTCGACATCGTATGAACTCCTTCCGTGCAGCCGATCCTGCCGCGGCAGGGTGTCGGGCTGCGTCTGTGCACCAGAATCTATCGCGTGGGCCGGAACGCCGTGTTCATGACTGACGATAACGTCTTTGCTCGAGCCGATCGAGGTCAGGACCGGTCGGACGGTTTCCCGCGGGTGCATGACAGCTGTCGCGGGTCCCTTTGGAATCGTTCGCAGAGTGGATGGCTGCGCTCGACCCCAGCCACCCAATCCTCTGGAGCAATCTGAATCATGCCCGCGTCAGCTGTCATGCACCCGTTTCCCGTCCGCCAGGCGGTCGCGCCACGCTGCGATTTCCTGCTCGACCTCGCGCAGCATGAACTGGTTGTAGGCGGCGAGCGCTCCGCGATCGGAATCGTCGCGCATCTGGTCCGCCATGGTGCGCAGGGCCGTGCGGGCGTGATCGGTGGCCCGCTGCGCGGTCGCCATGCCGCGCTGTCGGTCCGATTCCGTCTCGCTCGCCAGGTCGGCGCCGGCCTCCTGCAGGAGCCGGAATGCATGCAGCGCGTGAATCGAAAACTTGACGTGCGAGAGCCAGTAGTCGAGGTTGGGGGCCTTGGAGGGCGGGCCGGAGCCCAGGGCGCGCACCTGCTCCAGGAGCCCGCGCACCGATTCATAGATCGCCAGCACGTGGCAGTAGTCCGCCTCCACGGGCGCGGATCGTTGCAGCCACTGCCTCATGATGTCGTTGACGGGAAAGAGCGGGCCGAGGCGCAGGTCGAGGATCACGGTCGCGTCCTCGAGCATCCGCAGGGCCTGGCAGAACGTATCGACGGCGTCGCGCCCGTAGACGTGCCGGACGTGATCGACGTATGCGTCGTGCGGCGTCACGCGCGCGTCCCAGGACGCCCGGGCCAGCCAGGCAACGGCCGGATCCAGGTCGCCGATCGCCCAGTATCGCGTGTAGAAGCCGTCCCATCCGAGACGGCTCGCCGCGCCGAGCAGGACGGCCATGTTCTCCGTCGCGACCTGCGGCAGGTAGCCGACATTGTCGTCCTGGAGGGTGACGGTCAGGGCGGCGCGCATGGCCGAGGTGTCGACCTGCTCGAGCAGGCCGAGGCGGCGCACGGCGCGCGAGGTCGTGTAGTCGACGGACGTCCGCATGCCGAAGCCCGGAGGCAGGACACGATGCACGAAGGGGAAGAGCGGTTCGGCCGAGCCGCCCAGCGTGATCGTGGGCATGATCCCGCGGTCGCGCATCATCGCCTGCAGGTCGTTGCCGGCGAAGAAGTCGTGCAGGAACTGCAGCATGCCCACGGCCGACTTCAGCTCGCGCTCGGCCCGGGGCGCGCCGCCCGGCACCAGGAGATTGCTCCGTGCCACGTCGACGAGCGCGTCGGCGTTGTACTTCGGCGGCAGGTCATGCGCTTCGGTCAGCGCCGCCCACGCACGGGCGAAGCCGCCGTCGGCCTGCGGATGCTCGGGGAGGTGAATGTCGATTTCGTCGGCGTGTCCCCATTGCTCGATCAATGCCTGGAAACGCGTCTCGACCGCGCGGACGTGCTTCGGGTTGTTCAAGTCGGCCGTTTCAGCGCAGGTGAGGTCGCCGAGTTGAAACGATTCGTCGTTCGGGCGCTGCAGGCAGTGACGGAACTCGATCGGGAACTCCAACGGCTGAACGGCCACGCACGTGTGCATGCCCTTCTCGATGGCCGCGTCGAGAATACCGCCGATCAGCCGCCGTCCTGCCGTGAGCGCATCGTCGAAGGTCTCGATGCCGACGAAATCCGGATGCGTCAGCCGGTTCGTGCGGGGCCAGAGGTGCTCCCGGCCGATCGTGTCGTCATCGATCACGATCTGCTGGTTGAACAGGAACGTCCAGGTGGAGCGTCGCGTGCCGTCGATCTCGTAGTCGATCATGGGGTGCTGCGGCCACAGGCAGACTTCGACGGCATTGAACTTGAGCTTGAAGACCTGGGCGATGAACGCCTGCTGTTGTGCAAGCGTCCACAGGACCGGGCCGTGCACGAGGTCGTTGAACTGCCGCCAGGATCGGATGCGCTGGACGGGCTCGAAGACCTGGTCAATCTCGGGCAGGTGAAACGGGCCGGGCTCCGGCGGCAGCACGTCCTCGTGCAGCAGAAAGCGCACGCCGTATCGTTCGGCAAGCTCGTAGACCGCCCACGCCGCGGCGGGTGCGCTGCCGCCGGCCGCCAACAGCGTGCGATCGTCGATCCGTCGCAGCAGGTGCCCCTGTTCGCTCAGCGACGGCAGGGCCGGGCACGTGCGCCGGACGTGCGCGTCCTGATCCGTCCCGACGACCAGGCGCGGGTGGTCGCCGTCGCCGGTCGCCACGACCCGCGCGTCCGCTCCGAACAGGCGCGAAAGGTATGAGCGCAGATCGCCGATGGCGCGCTCGACGACGGCGGCGGGTTCGGGGCCGATCACGATTTGCACTTCGCCGCTCATGTCGTCACCTGTCCTTGAGCTAGTGAGATGAGTATCGCTCGCGCAGATGCGCGCAGCAGACGACCTTCTCGACGAGATCGATTGGCAGGAAGAAGTAATGGTTGGACGCCTCGAAGCCGATGCAGTCGTGGTTGCATGAGATTTCCAGCATGCGGAGCGCGGCATCCGACTCGGCTTCGAGCAGGTCGTCGAGGCGCTCCTGGATTCGCCTCCGCGCGTCGTCGCGCGCGGAGGTGATCTCGTCACGGGCGAGAATGATGCGCACCTGCCTGGCGCTGCTGCGGAAGATCAGCGCCGCCGCTTCCGCGAACGCCACCTGCTCCGATGCGCCGTTCGCGTCCTCGGGCGCCTCGTTCGCGGCCTGCGCCAGCTCCTCGAGCCCTTGGTCCCAGCCGTCCGCGACCTTCTCCAGTTGTTGCGCCAGGATCTGCGGCGGATAGGGGCCGCGCCAGCGCTCCACGTCGTCGTAGGGGATGCCGACCATCGTCGCCCGGTATCCCGTAGGGTCCGCGAACAGCAGATTGGCCGGACCGATCTGCACGGGTGAGAAATAGACCACGTCGACGTGAAAGGGGAATTGGCGAAACGCGCCGCTGAACCGTGTCCATGCGCGGCGCGCGTGGGCGGCACCGTCGCCGAACATCTGCCGGGCCAGCTCGTCGAGCACTTCCTCGGCCGGCGGCGCCGATCGGCGGCACAGGTGGTCCGCCAGCAGAAGGTTGGGTGAGGGAAAGCCGCCCAGCGACCAGCTGAGCATCAGGTTTTCTACGCCGGCCTCACCGAGGTTCCTGCAGTGCTCGGCGATCAGGTCCATCACCGGCAGATAAGGGACGCTCGACAGCTCCCACGTGTTGTTCACCTGCACTTTCGCGACGACGCCGAGTCCGCCGCGCTGCGCCGCTCGCCAGTGCCGCTGGGCTCTTGGCCCGGGGCCGACGACGCTGATCGCGTACTCGCCCACGTCCGAGGCAACGCCGCCGGTTCGGGTCGGCGTCGCCCACTCGCTGACCGACATCAATTCGATGGGCGGCCGATGCGCTGCGACGACGTCGGTCGCATTGCCGTGGCCGGCCCAACCCCAGTCGTAGGCGAGGATGCGCGCATCGGGCTTCACCGATCGCGCTGCTTCGGCAACCAGGTTGTTCAACTCCGCGATGACGGTCGTCGCGCCACGAGGGCCGCAGCGCGGGCACTGATCGTGCTTGTTGTGCGAGGCGCAGTGCGTCGGGTTCTCCGACGCCGTGATGGTGAACAGCCCGGCCAGGTCCGGCACGGCGCGGAACAGGTGCCCGATCGCGCCCGCGATCCATTGACGCACCGGTTTGGTCGAGGTGCACAGTGCGTAGCCGTCTCGCACCGGAACGCCGCGAATTTCGGGACGATTCTCGAAGAAGGCCTCCGGCATCGCGCGCGGCTCGTTGAGATACAGGTAGATGCCGATGCCGTATCGTCCCGCTCGCTCGACGAGGGCGGCCAGCGAGGCCAGCCGGGTTTCGGCGCCTTCTCCGAATTCGGGAAATGCGTCGCCGCCCGGAGCCGCCTCGCGCAGCAGCACGTGCAACCACACCCCGTTGACGCCCCGTTCGGCCAGGCGCTCGAGCATGCCGTCGGGATAAGGATCCAGGTCCGGCGTCATCAGGGGATCGCCGAACTGGGTGGAGTACGCGTAGATGAAGCGCAGCGGATCCGACGGACGGTAGACTCCGGCGCTCGCGGGTGGCCGCGTCGGCCGCGCGAGCCGGTCGACGAAGCTGAACCGCGGAACCATGTCCCGTGTCCGTGCGATCAGCGGCTCGACGATCCGGCGAATCTGCTCGGCCCGGGCGCGGGCGGCCGTCGTTGGGGCCTCGTATCGCAGTGGCGGGCATTCCGGCTTGAGGAGGCCAAGCTTGTGAAACAGGAAATCGTCCTCGTCCAGGGAGCGGCTCATCTGCGCGGCAGACATGTCGAGAAGCCGCAGTAGCTGCGCGTAGGGCAGCAGGTGCCAGTTGCGTCGCAGGATCGTGATGTAGCTGCGCGGCCGATGCTCGACGGCGAAGGGCATCGCCTCGCCCAGGCCCATCGAACGCGCCATTGCATCCACGTGCGCCTCGGTGGCGCCGCAGACATCGGCAAGACGGCGCGGCTCGACCGCATGCCAGTTGCGAAAGACGAAGGCGTGCAGACGGTCGGGGAAATGCGGAAAGTCGAGCGCGGGCAGCGCGACGCCCATCGGCAGATTGGTGGCGGGGTCGTTCATCGGAGAGTCGGAAGGTCGAAGGTCGAAGGTCGAAGGTCGAACGTCGGAACGTCGAACGTCGAACGTCGGAAAGTCGAACGTCGGAAAGTCGAAGGTCGGGAAGTCGACGAGTCGGGCGAGTACGTCCCCGCGATTCTCGCGTGGATTGGACGCCGCTGCGAGACCTTCCGACCTCCGACCTCCGACCTCCGACCTCCGACTTTCGACCTTCGACCTTCGACCTTCGACGGGCGGGCGAACCCCGCCTCACGCGTCCGTCCAGTCGAACACGACGTTCATCATCGACTTCTCTCGCCGCAACGCCATCTCGTAGGCCTCGTTGATCCGGGTGTAGTGGAGACGGTGGGTGACGAGTCGTTTCGGCTCCAGGCGGCCTTCCGCCATCAGCGTCAGCAGATGAGCCCGGTGGCGCCACTGGCTCGACTCTCCGGCGCCCGGGGTCGGAAACAGGTCCGGTTCGGCATGGTGGCTGATCGCATGCAGGCTGATGCCCTTGATGTAGAAGCGCTCCATGGAAAGGGGGTTGAACTCGAGGTCGGCCTCGCCGCGTCCGAGCAGGCTCACGATCGACACGCGACCGTTGTCGCGCACGATGTTGACGGACGTGTCGTATGCGGGCCAGGGGTTGGCCGTCAGGATCACCAGGTCGATGCCGTGTCCGTCGGTGAATGCGTCGAGATTCGTCTTCAGGTCCGGATCGTTGCTCGTGAAGCAGGCGTGCGCGCCCATCTTCCTCGCCATGTCGAGTCGAAGATCGCTGTTGCCGATCGCGGCCACGCGGCCGCCGAACAGGGGACCCACGGCGACGGCCCCCAGTCCGAGCGTGCCGAGACCGATGACGGCGACGTTCTCGCCCGGATGGAACATCGCCTTGTGATAGCAGTGGGCGCTCAGGGAATACAGGTTCACGAACACGCCGTCTTCGGGGTGCACGCCCTCGGGCACCTTGACGAGACGTGTTGCGGGGGCGACGTATTCGGACTGATGGTGCATCGAGGACACGACGCGGTCGCCGACCTGGAACCCCATGACGTCTGCCCCGACACCGCGCACGACGCCGAAGTTGCTGTCACCGACCCACCGCGGAAACTCCGGCGAGCCCGGGACCGGATCGGCGCCTTCGTAGTTGCCTCGATCCGTACCGATCTTGAACGCCGTGATCAGCGTCTCCACCCAGACGTCACCGGGCGCGAGGTCCGCGGTATCAAGGGCATGCTCCTCCAGGCGCAGATCACCGGCGCCGTAAAGCATTGCGATTTTCATGGGGTGCTCCGATGTTCAGGAACCAGGGGTGAACAGGTCGGGTGGCTGGGGTCGAGCGAGGCGAGCCCCCTGTGGTCCCAGGTCTTCGATCTCGAGGCTCGCAACCTGTCGATGGCATTCCGCTTGGGGCGCGCTGCGCTCGACCCCGGTCACCCTCGCTTCGTCTTCTCGCTACGTGCTCCCCGCCATCTGATCCGCGTTCGCCGCGCGAGTGCCCTTGACGTCGAAGCAGTTCGCCTGGTTGTCGAAGAGTACGCGCTGCGCGAATTCGATCGCGTCCCGCTCGGTCATCTCGCCGTCGGCCACCTCGGCCTCCAGCGCCTTCGCCAGGTAGCGGCGCATCTGCAGTGAATAGGCGTAGGCGTTCGTGGGTGTCGTCGTGTCGCCGCCGAAGGCGAACAGCTTGTTGGCAGGGGCGGCGTGTACGAAGCTCCGTACGAAACGGGCCGACGCGACGGGATTGATCGACCAGGCCCAGCACAGGTCCGCCCATGCGTTGGCGAAGTGCTTGGCCAGCGCGATCACCTCCTCTTCGTACGGGTACGCGATGTGCATGAGCACGAATCGCGTATCGGGGTACGCGATCAGCAGGGGGCAAAGATGGCCTGCACGGATGCGGTCGACCACCATGTTGCCGTTGCCTGCGTAGTACCCGGTGTGGATCTTCACCGGAAGGTCGTGCTCGCCGGCAAGCTCGACGCCGCGCGCCAGGCACCAGTCTCCGAAGCAGAGTTGCGCGGCTTCGTCGACCTCGCCGCCGCTCTGGATCGCTGCGAAGGCGCGCTCCGCGTCGGCGTCGCTGCGCGACTCCCACCGCAGCGTCCGGTTGTAGGCGTGCTGCGTCTTCACCGCGATCGCGCGCGGGGCGTGAATATCGAAGATGGCCTGCATTGCCTGCCGCAGTGTCGCCAGGTCCTTCACGGCGACGCCGGTGTCGGCCTCGACGTCGTTCCAGTCGACGCCGCGGCTGATGAATCCGACCCACGAGATGTCGTAGAAGAAGAAGTCCGGTCCCGATTCGTCCGTCGGGCAGGCGATCTGCTTGTCGTCGGTCTGGATGTGGTC
>NYZC01000049.1 GCA_002686995.1 Phycisphaeraceae bacterium
ACGAGTTCAAGATCAGGAAGCTGAAGGTCGAGCGACCGGAAGGCGGCTGCTACGAGAACCTCGGCACCGTCGTCGTGCCCGGCGCGTCCGACCACGACCTCAGCCACTACTGCAACCCCGACACGCCGGATCCCGATCCCGGCATCGACATCGAGAAGCTCACCAACGGCGTCGACGCCGACACCGAGGCCGACGCGCCACTGATCGCGCCCGGCGACCTGGTCACCTGGACCTACAAGGTCACCAACACCGGCAACGTCGCCTTCGGCATCGCCGACGTGGTCGTCACCGACGACCACGGCACACCCGGCGACGACAGCGACGACTTCCATCCGACGCTCGACGCCTCGAGCGACGACGGCGGCGACATGATCCTCTCGCCCGGCGAGATGTGGATCTACGAAGCCCACGGAGTCGCCGAACAGCAGAGCAGCGGTGGCGGCGAGAGCAGCCTCTTCGTCCTTACCGGCAACTCGTCGCTCGACGGGCCCAATGGCAACATCCGCAGCTTCGCGGCGGACGGCGTCTCCGTGAATGCCAGCGCCTTCAGCCGCACCAGCGGCGGATCATGGAGCGAGGCGTTCCTCGGCAGCTACGGCAGCGGCCTGGGCGTCACCAACAACGACGAAGGCAATGGCGGCAACGGCACCCACCGCGTCGACAACCTGGGCAACATCGATTACGTGCTCTTCGAGTTCTCCGAGAGCGTCGTCGTGGACGGCGCCTTCCTCGGCTCCGTCGTCGACGACAGCGACATCTCCATCTGGATCGGCACCGTCGCCGACGCGTTCAACAGCCACAACACGCTCAGCGACGCGTTCCTGGGTGGCCTCGGCTTCAGCGAGGACAACATGACCGGCAGCGGATCCGACCGGTTCGCCGACTTCAACGCCGGCGACGTCGTGGGCAACGTGCTGGTCATCGCGGCCTGGACCGACGACCCGTCGCCCGAGGACGAGTTCAAGATCAGGAAGCTGAAGGTCGAGCGTCCGGAGGGCGGCTGCTACGAGAACCTCGGCACCGTCGTCGTGCCCGGCGCGTCCGACCACGACCTCAGCCACTACTGCACCCCCGTGGGCCCGGCCCCGGATCCCGGCATCGACATCGAGAAGTACACCAACGGCGCCGACGCCGACACCGAGGCTGAAGCCGTGGAGATCGCCGCGGGCGAGGGAGTGACGTGGTCGTATCTCGTGACGAACACGGGCAACGTCCCGTTCGAGCTCGGCGACGTGAACGTGAACGACGACAACGGCACGCCGGACGATCCGAGCGACGACTTCAGCCCCGAGCTCGATGCCACCAGCGACGATGGCGGCGACGGCGTCCTTTCGCCGGGCGAGCTGTGGATTTACAACAGTCACGGCACCGCGATGGACCTGCTGAACGAGGTCGACGCGATCGACGTGCGTCACCCGACGCCTCGTCCGGTGTTCGGCAACGAAGCGACGGTCACCGCCGGCAGTGCGTCCGACAGTGACATGAGCCACTATCGCAATCCGGACCGCGCGTTCGGCGGCGACCAGGCGACCTCGGACCTCACCGTGGGCGACGTCGTGTTCAACGGTCGCTCCATGAGCGTCACGCTGACCAACCACGGCACGGAGGACCTGGTCATCGAGGAAATCCTCATGTCCTGGGGCTCGGGCAACCGGCGGCTGCGCAAGGTCAAGGTGGACGGCCGCACGATCTACCGGAAGCGCACCGTCAGCTCGGCCGAGATCGACAACTTCCGCGGCGGCGAGGGCCGTCGGACGATCGGGGCCGGCGAGACCATCACCCTGACGTTCTATTTCGAGCGGACCGCGAGCACGGATCTGTCCGAGTACGACCTGACGATCGGCGTCTCGGGCATGATGGTCGAGATCCTGTAGGACGCCGACCAGGCCGGCTCGACCGCGGAGTGAACCCATGCCGTTGAACGTCCACAACTTGTTTGCTGCAAAGCAGTTTATGACGCTTACGGGCGACGGGCGCGGCGAGCTGACCGCACGGCGCGGTGGAAATCTTGTGGAAAAAATTTTTTGACCGACGGTGGAAAAATTCCGCCGGTCGGCTATGATAAATAAAACTATTGACCCCTGATCGGCCCCGGTTGTGGGAAATCCTCTTTCCCACGCCGGGGTTTCTTTATCGAGTCGTCCGCTTCCTTGCCCAGATTCACGGGCATCCCACTCATTCCCACTCATTCCCACTCATATTGTCTATCTTCCCGGAGGGGCTGCGGGTTTCCCCCAACCATCCGGGGGTACGAATGGCCCTCTCGCGAACCACGCCGAACGTCTGCATCCTGCGTCATACCGCGCGCACGTCGCATGACGCCGGACCCCGATCCTGCATCACGCAATCGGCCGTTCGGGCCCGATCACGCACGCGCGCTTGATCGTGTCCTTGCTGAAGCCGACCACGGAAGGAAAGCGGACGCCCGGGACGATCTGGACGTCGAAGATCTCCTCCACGCTGCCCTCGAACCGGAGGAACCCGACGACGCGCGCTGCTTCGACGTCGACCACGAACACGCCGCATTGCCGATCGTCGGGCGCGTCGGCGATCGGCACGCCTCCGAAGATCGCCGTCTCGCGGATCTTCGATAGACCGACGAACGCGTAACGGCCGAGGAATGCCAGACCGCGCGTGTATCCGGGCAGATCGACGACCGTGCGGACCGCGCCCGTCGCCGCGCCCGGCACGCCGTCGACGACGGCAAGACGCCCCCTTCCAGAGTCGAGCACCCACAGGCGACCGTCGTGAACCCGCGGCGAATGCGGCATCGAAAGCCCTTCGGCGACGATCCGCCCCGATGCGATTTCGATGATGCAGCCCCCGTCGACCTTGTTCGGACGCCAGCCCTCGGCATCGTTCGTCTGTCCGAACACCGTGACGTAGGCGGGCCGGCCTTCTGCGACCGCCAGGCCGTTGAGGTGGCAGCGATCCTGCCGCGCCAGCTCGGAAACGAACGAGGGCCGCCAGCGCGGCACGAAGCTGAACGGCGGCGCAAGCGTGGCCAAGCAGGAGAAAAGCGTGTTGACCACCCACAGCTCGTCACCCGCGTAGACGATCTCGTGCACGTCGACCGCGCCGGTCACGTGTGACGTGCGAGGGATGTAGCAGGCGTCGTGGGATCCGGGCGGCTTGAGCTTCGACGCCACCTGCGGCGAGTTCGCGAGCGACCAGACCTGCCATCCGGTCGCAATCGACAGTCGCTGCGTGTCGGCCGCCAGCCCCATCGCCTTGTCGAACGTACGCAGCAGCATCGACATCTTGCCGGCGCGAGACCGGAACACGACAAGCTTGCCCGCCTGGTAGGTCGTCACGAGCAACGTGATCCCCATCGATTCGAGCATCTCAGGGAATCCACCCGAATGCACGTACCGGAAACGCGCCTCGGTGTCGGCCTGCTCGGCCGCCGCGTCGCCCTCCCCGTCCCGTCGCGCTTCGGTGGGTTCATCTGACACGATTCGGGTCCCTTCGATCCGGCCCGCCGATGGGTCCGGACGATCAAGAGTCTATCCGGTTCGACGTGGGCGCCTCGCAAGCCGGCGGCGCACACGGCGATTTCGAGCGGCTCCGCGGGTATAATGGACTGGCCAGAGACGATCCGCCTCATCCAGGTCATCCGGTCTTGCCGATCTCAATGCACCCGTCCCCGGCGCCCCGTCGATGACTCCATTCGTTCCGGTGTCGTTCGTCATCCTCATCGTCAGCGCCGGCTGGACGGTGGCGCTGCTGCGCCGCCACGGCCGCTGGCGCAACGCGCTGTCCGCCGCGCCGCTGCTGGTCATCATTCTCGCCATGCTCGTGCTGCAGGTCGGCGGGCTGGTAAGCGACCCGAACGCCGAGCCGCCGCTGGCCCGGGACGTGCTGATGTTCCTCACGTCGATCGCGGCCCTGTCCACGATCTTTCTCGTCAATCGCGCGTGCCTGCGCGGGCAGGACCATATCCAGATCCTGAACAAGGTCGTCGACCAGTCCCTAGACGGATTCGCCGTCGCCAACATCCAGGCGCGCGTGCAATATGCCAACCGCGCGTGGCTGACGCGACACGGCTGGTCGGCGTCCGAGGTCATCGGCGAGTCGATCGAGATCTTCCACAACGAGAAGCAGATCCAGGAGCAGGTGCGGCCCGCGCTGGCCGAGATCAGGACGCACGGGACCTTTCACGGGCGGATCGGGCACATCACCCGCGACGGGAAGGAGTTTCCCACGCAGATGGTGGCGACGACCCTGCGCGACGAATCCGAGCAGCTGATCGGCTACGTGGGCGTGATGCGCGACATCACCAGCGAGGAGCGAATGCAGAAGGCGCTCGACCGTGCCACGCAGCGCAGCGAGTTCATGCTGCAGCACACGACCGACGGCTTCTACGTCCTGGGTCCCGACGGTTCCTTCCGGGACGTCAACGCCGCCTTCTGCGCGATGACCGGCTACACCCGGAAGGAGCTTCTCGAGATGCCCATCCAGGACGTCGAGGCGAGCGAGTCACCCGAAGAGATCGTGGAGCACTGCAGGATCGTGATCGAGCAGGGCTCGGACCTGTTCGAGACCCGGCACCGCTGCAAGGACGGCAGCATCATCGACCTCGAGATCAACGCGACGTACGCGGAGCAGGATGGCGAGGAGTTCTTCTTCACGTTCGCGCGCGATATCGGCGAGCGCAAGCGCTCGGAAGCGGCCCTTCGGGCAAGCGAGCAGCGCCTGGCCCTGGCGATGCAGGGCACGGAGCTGGGCCTCTGGGACTGGGAGGTGCAGACCGGACGCGTCTACTACAACGACCGCTGGGCGACGATGCTGGGCTACCGGCCAGACGAGATCGAGCCCCACTTCGATGAATGGGCGCGCCTGGTTCACCCGGACGACCTCGCACCGGTCACCGAGGCGCTCGCCCAGCACGTCGCCGGCGACTCCCCCGGCTACGAGGCGGAGATCCGGATGAAGTCGCAGTCCGGAGAGTGGAAATGGATCCTGACCTCAGGCAAGGTCGTCGAGTGGAACGAGCGCGGCGAGCCCATCCGGGCCGCCGGCACCCACCGTGACATCGACACCCACAAGCGCCTCGAGGAGCAGCTGCGCCAGAGTCAGAAGCTCGAGGCGGTCGGCATGCTCGCCGCGGGCGTGGCGCACGACTTCCAGAACTTCCTGACGGCCATCGGCGGCTACAGCGACCTCGCGCGCAAGTCGCTCGACGAGGACAACCCGGTCCAGTCGACCCTCAAGATGATCGAGAAATCGACCCAGGGCGCGACCGAGGTCACCCGGTCCCTGCTCACGTTCGCCCGCGCCGCGCCCGCAGCGCGCCGCCCCGTCGACCTCGACGCCCTCGTGCGCGACGCGACGAACATGATCCGACGCCTGCTGACCGGACGAATCGAGATGGACGTCGTGACCGACCCGGACCGGGCGCTGATCATCCGCGCCGATTCGAACCAGATCGAGCAGGTCCTGATGAACCTCGTGCTCAATGCCCGCGACGCGATGCCCGAGGGCGGCCGGATCCGAATCCGCGTCGGGAGCACCGAAGGAGATCCGGACGGCGCGCGGCCCGAGGCGTTCGTCGAGGTCGAGGACGAGGGTCACGGCATCGCGCCGGAGATCCGGGCCCGCATGTTCGAGCCGTTCTTCACCACGAAGGAGCGCGGCAAGGGCACCGGCCTCGGGCTCGCGGTGGCGCACGGCATCATGGCCCAGCACGGCGGCCGCATCGAGGTCGACGGCGAGCCGGGGCGAGGCACCCGGGTCAGCCTCTTCATGCCGACCAGCGAGGCCAAGGCGCCGGCGCCTTCGAGCGAGGCCGGGGAGGCGGAAACGGAGAGCGCCCTGATCGTCCTCGCCGTCGCCAACGAGTACGTCAGCGCGATCATCACCACCTCGCTCGAGACCGCCGGGTATCGGGTGGTGGCCGCGGTCGACGCATCCGAGGCCATGAATTGCTTCCGGGCCCGCCACGAACAGGCCCACCTGGTGATTCTCGACGCCGGCCTGCCGGCCGACGAGGGCTTCGACTGCCGCGAGGCGATGAGCCGCATGGAGCCCGACATGCGTTTCATCACGATCATGGGGAGCGGCGACGTGCCAGGCAACGAGGATGACGGGAGGTTGATGAACCTGCCGAAACCGTTCAAAATCGAGAAGCTGATGCACCTGGTCGTCAGCACGCTCGCGGCCGACGAAATAGAGGTGATCCCATGACCGAGAAAATCGACGTCGTTCTCGCCGACGACCACGAAATCATTCTCGACGCCCTCAAGCACCGCCTCGCGGCCGAGCCGGACATCGACGTGGTCGCCACCGCGCACACGGCCGACGAGGCGATCGACGTCTGTCTCGAGCATCGGCCCGATGTCGTGGTGATGGACATCAACATGCCGGGCATGATCTGCTTCGACGCCGCGAAGCGCATCATGTCGGCGAGCACGCAGACGCGTGTCGTGTTTCTCAGCGGCTTCATTCAGGACGGCTACATCGATCGGGCCCTCAAGGTGAAGGCCTGGGGATACCTCGCCAAGACGAGCCCGACCCCGCAGCTGGTCGACGCGATCCGCCAGGTGGCCCGCGGCCGCGTCTACTTCTCCTCCGAAGTGCAGTCGCGCATGGTCGTGGATCCGGGCGAGACGACGCTGGAAGGCGAAAAGAACACCCTTCTCTCGACGCTGACCAATCGCGAGCTGGAGGTGCTGCTTTACGTGGCCCGCGGACTGTCGAAGAAGGAAATCGCTTCGACGATGCACGTGAGCGTCAAGACCGTGGAAGGCCATACGGAGAAGCTGATGACAAAGGTCGACATCCACGATCGCGTCGAGCTTGCCCTCTTTGCCGTTCGCGAAAACCTCGTGCATCTCTGAGCGGCGGGCACATCGGACACCGGGGCGTCTTCCCTCTTTCGAGACGTTTTTCCTCCCTCCCCCTTCTTTTTCGTATCGAAACTAATTATTCTGGCAGCCAGTCGCCGATCCTTGTAAGGTCGTAAGGATTCACCTTACGGGTCTCGCTTCGAGCAGAAAATCATGGCAACGGACGACTCCATCATCCGGGGGGCGGAGACGGATCTCGAGGCTGCGCTGAAGCTGGGCGCCATCCTCGATGAGCTGGATCTAGGTAAAAGCAAGGGAGAAATCAACGAGGATCGCCGCGCGGAACGGCGACACACTTATCGCTATCGCCTTCGGGTCACGGTCATCGCCAAAGACGGCACGGCACTGCCGTACCCCGTGCAGGGCCGCAACCTGAGCGCCAACGGCTTCGGTTTTCTCAGCGATCGCGGGGATCTCGAGCAGTCGGCATGCACGGTCATGCTCAAGACGCTGAGCGGCGAGGTCGATTCGCTCCCGGGCCGAATCGTTCACATCAATCAAATCGACCAGGACATCTACAGCGTCGGCGTTCGTTTCGATCAACCCATCGTACTGAGCAAGTACATGAGCGAAGACCGCGCGGTGCAGGTGGACGAGTGAGCTGATTGAATCAAGCTGTTAGTCATCAAGCCAATCGTTACTTGTCATTTCGGGCGCGCGCGCCGGACCGAGTCCGAAACGACAAGTAACGATTGGCCTGATGACTAATAGTTAATGACTCCCTTCACCGGCTTTTCAGCATCATCGCCTCGCGGCATCCGTCCGCCAGCATTCGCGCATCCGAACGATAGGTCAGCATTCTGAACCCCTGGTCGAGAAACCGGCGTGCGCTGTCCAGGCTTCCGGCCGCGATCGCGGGCACCTTGCCCGCGTCGAGCGTCGCGGCGAGGATCGACTCGATCGTGCGCCCGTAACGCGCGTCCGACGGGTCGACGCCCATCGACGACGCCAGGTCGGTCGATCCGATGAAGCAGCTGTGCACGCCGGGCGTCCCGGCGATCGCGGCGATGTTCGCGGCCGACGCCTCGGTTTCGATCATGGCGATGACGAACAGCTCGTCATTGAATCGCTTGCGGTAGTCGGCGCCGTGATGGATGGACGCGCGCGTCGTGGCCTGTGAGCGCGCGCCCAGCGGCGGGTAGTGCGCCGCCCGCGCGACCTGGCTCGCCTGCTCAGGCGTGTCGACCATCGGGACGAGCAGCGAGAGGTAGCCCATGTCGAGCAGCGGCTCGATGAGGTGCGGGATGGGCGCGGCCGGACGCGCAACGGCGTGGCCGCCTGCCGCGTCGACGGCGCGGAGCGCTTCGCGCATCGACGCCTGGGTGAAGCTGCCGTGCTGGCCGTCGATGAGGACGTAGTCGAAGCCGGAAGCGCAAGTGATTTCGACGGACTCGATGCTGCCGATGACGCAGACGGTGCCGATCGCGGAGCCGCCGGACACCAGGCATTCACGCAGGGCGTTTTTCATGGGTCTTGAATCTGGGGCGAGGGGAGTCATTAAATTAATGACTCCCCTCCGGCATGCGGCCACCCCTACCGGCCAGGAAAGGGTGTGCCCTTGCGAATCATCGCGATCGTCCGGATCACTTCGCGGACCGATTCCGGTGTTACGAGCATCTCCTGGTCGCCGCGCAGCACGCCGCAGACGTTGTCGTAGAAGCTGCCGATGTCCGGCCCGACCGTGTCTTCCTCCGCGACCTGCCAGTTCAGGTCGGCGATATTCTCGTAGGAACGCGACATCACGGGCCCGTCGACCGCCTCGAGCGGCGGAAGCTCGGACGGGTCGAGCCAGCGGATCACCGCCTTGCGCCCGTCCGACGTCAGCGTCCCGTGCGTGCCGTAAAGAATCCATCGCGGCACCGGCTGCGGCAGCGAGACGACGTTCGAGATCTCCATGTCGGCCGTCGTGCCGTTCTCGGCCCGGATCAGCGCCTTGACGTGATCCTCGACGTCACCCGCCGACGTGATCTGCTGCAGGTCGCCCATCGCCTGCGCGACCGGCGATCCGAGCAGCCTGAGGATCTGGTCGACGTAATGCGGCCCCGTGTTGTTCAGCACACCGCCGCCGTGCTTCGAGAGCGTCTGCCAGTCGAACCGCCGCGAGAACGCGCAGCTGCTGAATCGGATGTGAAACAGCCGCCCGAGACGACCCGATCGAATCGTCTCCTCGAGATGCGTGAACTCGCGGTTGAAACGGTAGTTCTGGTGGACGAACAAATGTCGTCCGGCCTTCCGGGCGGCCTCGATCATGCCGTCGGCCTGCGCCACGGACAGCGCCATCGGCTTCTCGACGATCACGTGCCGGCCCGAGGCGAGCGCCTTCTTCGTATCCGGCGCGTGGCGCGCCGACGGCGTCGCGACCGTGACGACGTCGAGATCGTCGCGCTTGAGCATCGCGCCGAGGGTCGAGTATGCCTTGCAGCCGAGCGTCTGCTCGGCCTCGGCTCGGCGTGCAGGCAGTTGATCGACGACCGCGACGATACGGGCGCCGGCCCGGTCCTTCAGGCTGTTGACGTGGATGTCCCACCCGGCTCGTCCCAGGCCGACGATCCCGAAGCGAATTGCGCCATCGTTCATGCGTGTGCTCCTTCCGATGCGGGCCCGGCCCGCCGGCGATGAGTGTCAAGGGGGGGCGCCCCGGTGTCAAACACGCGCGCGGCGCGCTTCGAGACGCATCCGGCATGATGTCGCCGCGCATCAGACCCGCGGGGTCCTGTATTTGGGGCCGGCGCGATTCGGGGGCGGAATTGATTATCGATTGTCGATTATTGATTATCTGTTAATTCGGAGCCATGGCCTCCGAAATAACAGATCACCGACAATCGATAATCGATAATCAATTCCCCGTAACCGCGACGGCGGCGCCGCCGTGACTGCAGCGCCGCGCCATCCGACCCGTGGGCTGCAAGCCGAATTCCCGAACGGAGCGCAGCCTGACCCGCGCCTCCCCACTGCCCCTCTTTACGCTCCCCGCCTCGCACCCTACCCTTTACGCCCCATGGACCCTCGGATGCTGCGCAACGTCGCGATCATCGCCCACGTCGACCACGGCAAGACCACGCTCGTCGACCAGATGCTCTACCAGTCCGGCATGTTCCGGTCCCAGGATCTCGACAGGAAGGCCGGCGGTCAGCACGGGCTCATCATGGACAGCAACGACCTCGAGCGAGAGCGCGGCATCACCATCTTCAGCAAGCAGTGCGCGCTGACGTACCACGCGACGGACGGCCACGACTACAAGATCAACGTCATCGACACGCCGGGCCACGCCGATTTCGGCGGCGAGGTCGAGCGGGTGCTGATGATGGCCGACGCCGTGCTCCTGCTGGTCGACGCCTTCGAGGGCCCGATGCCGCAGACCCGGTTCGTGCTGCAGAAGGCGCTCGCGCACCACCTTCGACCGATCGTCGTCGTCAACAAGGTCGACCGCAGCGACGCGCGACCCGACGCCGTGGTGGACGAGGTCTTCGACCTGCTCGTCCAGCTCGACGCCGACGACGCGGCGCTGGACTTCCCCGTCCTGTACGCATCCGGCCGCGACGGCTGGGCCACGACGGACCTCGAGAAGCCCGCGGACCACCTGAGGGCCGTGTTCGAGGCCATCGTGCTGCACGTCCCACCGCCCCAATGCGAGCCGGACCAGCCCTTCCAGATGCCGGTGACGACGCTCGAGTTCAGCGACTACACGGGCCGCGTCGCGATCGGCCGCGTCACGCGCGGCGCGGTGACGGAGGGCCAGACGGTGACGGTCTTCGGCCGCGGCGGCGAGCGCAGCGATCAGCGCGCCCTGCACCTGTACGAGTTCGAGGGGCTCAGCCGCAAGCGCGCCGAGCGCATCGAGGCCGGCGAGATCTGCGCGATCATCGGTCTCGACCCGATCGACATCGGTGACACGATCGCCTGCATCGAGCAGGGCGCCGCCCTCCCGCGGATCCACGTCGACGAGCCAACGCTGAACATGACGTTCCACGTCAACGACTCGCCGTTTTCCGGCCGCGAGGGCCGCTACCTCACCAGCCGCCAGGTCGGCGACCGCCTCCAGAAGGAGCTGCAGTCCAATGTCGCGCTGCGCGTCGAGACCGGCGACACGCCCGAGCAGTTCAGGGTCTGCGGCCGCGGCCTGATGCACCTCGGCATCCTCCTCGAGAACATGCGCCGCGAGGGTTTCGAGCTGGCGGCCGGCAAGCCCGCCGTGATCTTCAGGGAGATCGACGGCAGGCGCCACGAGCCGATCGAGCACCTCGTCATCGACTGCCCGCTCGAGTGCCAGAACGCCGTCATGGCGCTCGTCGGCGACCGGCGGGCCGAGATGCTGAAGATGGAGACCAAGTCCGGCGCCGAGGACTTCGTGCACCTGGAGTTCTCGATCCCCGCGCGCGGTCTCATCGGCATGCGCAGCCGCATGCTGACCGCCACGCAGGGCCGCGCGATCATGCACCACACCCTGCTCGACTACGAGCCCATGCGCGGCCCGATCCCGCAGCGCAGCGCCGGCGTGATCATCGCCTCGGAGACGGGCACGGTCACCACCTACGCGCTGGACAGCCTCTACGACCGGGGCGTCTTCTTCGTCAAGCCGGGCGACCCGGTCTACGAGGGGCAGGTCGTCGGCGAGCACTGCAAGGACAACGACATCATCGCCAACGTCAACCGCACGAAGAAGCTCAGCGCCGTCCGCACCGCCGGCAAGGACGACAACGCCCAGGTGCGTCCCGTGCGCGAGATGTCGCTCGAAGCCAGCCTCGAGTTCATCCAGGGGGACGAGCTGGTCGAGATCACGCCCACCTCGATCCGCATGCGCAAGCGACTGCTGCGGGAAGCCGACCGGCGGCGGGAGTCGCGACGGGCGGGGGCGTAGGCGAAGAGTCGGAAAGTCGAAGGTCGAAGGTCGAAGGTCGAAGGTCGAACGTCGAAGGTCGAACGTCGGCGCGCGGGGCGGAGGCCCTTGCGCGGAAGGGGAAAAGGTGAAGTGTCAAGTGGGCGCGCCGGTTGCGCCGGGCGGGTCGGGCCGTAGGCGGCCGCGTTCCCCGCGCCGCGCTCCCTTTCAGCGGCCGCCGGTTCGTTGTCTCATGACCTCGAAGCCGATTACCGCCGCGGCGGAGACGGTGGCGAGCGCCGGTTCGAAGGGTCGGTCATAGGGGATCGTGAGCCACAGGTCGATCGCGTTGGCGCAGGAGCGCTGGATGCCGCGACGCTCGCCGCCGATGATCAGGAACATCGCCGGGGACAGGTCGGTCTCGAAGATCGACACGGCTCCGTCGTGGCGACCCGTGGCCGCGACCATGATCCCGCGATCACGGAAATGGCTCACGGCGTCGCCGGGCTCGTCGACCTGCGCCATCGGTAACAGCTCCGACGCGCCGGCCGACGCGCGAATCACCGTGGCCGCTGACGACGTCCATTCGCGGACCCGTACGACGACGCCGTCGACGCCGAAGGCATGTAGCGACCTCAGCGCATATCCGAGGTTGTATGGATCCTCGATGCCGTCGAGCATCGCGATGAAGGCATTGCGATCGGCAGGAACGAGATCATCGAGCGCCTGGAAGCGGCGCGGCCCGGCGACCGCGAGCACGCCGCCGTGGGTCTTCCCTGAAGCCATCGCGTCGATCTCGCTTCTCGGCGCCCGGCGCACCGGAACGCCGCACCCGGAAGCATCGCGCTCGAGTCGCCGCGTCCGACGATCGTCATCGTCCTTCTCCAGGAGAAGCCGGTCGATGTCGCGAAACCGACCGCGCAGCGCCGCCTCCACGGCGATGCGCCCTTCGAGCAGCACGCTGGTCGGGTCGTCGCTCACGTCAGGGAATGTAACCGAAGGACGGAGCGGGGAGCAGGACGCGAGTCACGCGACGCCATTGCCGTCGCGCCGACGCACTGCGCACTACGCCCTCCGAAGGGTCCGGGCCGCCTACGGCCCGACCCCGCCCCGCGCGCCGACCTTCGACCTTCGACCTTCCGACTCT
>NYZC01000050.1 GCA_002686995.1 Phycisphaeraceae bacterium
CCTCGCGTGGCCCCGCCATGACGAGCAGAGCTCGCCGCGGCCCATCGTGACCTACGACCATCCGGTCACCGCCACGGCGGCCGGCGTCACGCCGCGCCGTCCTGCCGTCCGCGCCGGCCTGAGCATCCTGTCGCTGACGCCCGCCGAACCGTCGCCCGACGCGCGCGACGAGGGGCCGAAACGACGGAACGGGGAGGCCCGCGAACGCGTCTCCCGCGTGAAGACCGCGCTGGACCCGGAGACGGCGCCAAACGAGGACGCGGCGCAGCCCGCGGCCGCGGCGCCGGACGAAGGGATCGTCTCGGCGCTCGCCCTCGTCGCCGAGACGCCCGCCGCCGATCCGCCGCGCCCGCGCGGACAGGGCTGGCGGTGGTCGCACTCGGGCATCCTGCTGACGGCCCTGGCCTGCGTGGTCCTGGGCCCGACCGTGCTGCCCTTCAAGTCGTCGGCGCGCGAGCGCGTGCATCGACGGCGCCGCGGAGACGGTGAAGGCGATAAATCGGAAATGGTTCCCCGGCTGACGGAGGCACAATAGACATGGCCAGACTCCCCTCCAAGACACTGACCGAACGCGAAGCCCAGATCATGGAAGTGCTGTGGGGACGCGCTCGCGCCACCGCGGAGCAGATTCGCGAGACGATGCCGGGCGAGCCGCACGATTCGACCGTCCGCACGCTCCTGCGCATTCTCGAGAAGAAGGGTTACGTGAAGCACTCGGTGCGGGGCAAGTCGTACGTCTATCGCGCCACGATCGCCAAGCCGAAGGCGCAGGACAAGGCGATCACCCACCTGCTCAAGCAGTTCTTCGGCGGCTCGGCCGAGGCCCTGGTGCTGCGGCTCATCGACGACGAGCAGATTCTTCCCGAGCAGCTCGACGAGCTGCGCTCCCGGCACCGGGCGTCCCGACCATGATCGACGCATCGACCAGCTTCTTCGCCGAGGCGGCGTCGATCGGCATCGACGTGGCCCTCAAGGCGACCTTCGTCTACCTCGCGGCCATGGCGACCGCGACCGCGACCGCGCTTTCGAAGCGCTGCGCGCTGTGCACCTCGACGTTCTGGCACGCCTGCCTGGTCGGGCTGATCGTGCTCCCGGTGGCGTCGGCGCTGCTGCCGCGCTGGCGGATCGACCTGCTCGGCATGATGCCCGAGGCGCCCGCGGCCACCGCGGCCGCGCCGGCGCTCCAGCCGACGACGACCGAGGCGCCGCGCCCGCTGGCACTGCGCCTCGCGCTCGCCTACGAGCGCGCCGTGGTCACGCCGATGGCCACCGCCACGCCGGGCGAGCATCCGCGCTGGATCGCAATGTGGCCGGCGCTGCTGGTGATCGTCATCGCTTTCGGCTCGCTGGCTCTTGCCGTGCGCCTCGTCAGCTCGATCGCCGCCACGGTGCGCACACGGCGATGCGGCGTCCCGCTCGAAGATCCGCAATGGCGGCAACGGATGGATCACTGGCGGGCGCGGCTCGGCATCCGTCGCCACGTGGACCTCCGGCTCACCGACGAACTGAACGTGCCGGTCATCATCGGCTGGCTCCGACCGACCATTCTCATCCCGAAGCACCGGATGTCCCCGAGCGGCGCCCACATCGATTCGGTGCTCCTGCACGAACTCTGCCACGTGCGACGCCTGGACTTCCTGTGGCACGTGCTGCTTCGCGCCGTCCAGGTCATCTACTGGTACCACCCGCTGACGTGGGTTGCCGGTCGCACGATCACCCGGGCCCGCGAAGTCACCTGCGACGAGGTCTGCGTGCACCACCTCGACAGCCGGGACACCTACCGGTCGGCGCTGCTGTGGTTCGCCGGCAGCCTGGTGCGGCGCCCCGCCGAGTCGCTGGCGCTGGCGATGGCGAAGCCGACGCGCATCGGCGTCCGTCTCGACCGGATCGCGCAGACGAACGGGTCGCCGCAGTGCGTCGCGCCGTGGCCGCAACGGCTGCTGGCCGTCGGCGTCATCGCTACCGTGACCGCCGTCGTCGGCTCGATGCAGTTCACGCACGCCCAGGCCTTCGCGGCGCAGGCGGGCGACCTGGTCCAACGCGGCTACGTCGCCGCCGCCATCGACCATCTCGACGAGGCCGCCCTGCTCGCCCCGCATGACGCGTCGATCCATGCCGCCCGCGGCGACGCACACGCGCGGCTTCGCCGGTACGACCTCGCCCTGCGCGACCTCGATCGCGCCATCCGGCTCGATGCCAGCCCCGAAACGTTCAACCAGCGCGGCCGCACGCTCTCCCGGGCCGGCCGGCCCGACCGCGCGATCCACGACTTCGACCGTGCAATCACGATCGATCCCGACTGCGACGTCGCGTTCAACAATCGCGGCAACGCCCTTGACCTGCTCGGGCGCATCGAGGCGGCGCTGGACGACTACGCCGAGGCGAAACGCCTCAACCCGTCCAGTCCCGTCGCGTACAACAACCGAGCGCGCATCTTCCACCTGCTCGAGCGCGACGAGGAGGCGCTGGCGGAGATCGCGGCCGCGATCAAGGTCGCCCCGGACTACGCGCCGTCCTACAACAGCCGAGGCGTGATCCACGCGCAACACGGCGACCTTCGGCGCGCCCTGTCCGACTTCGGTCGTGCCATCGAGCTGGACCCGCAGCACGCCGAGGCGCTCGGCAACCGCGCGCACGTGCACGCCCGTCGCGGTGAAGACGACGCGGCGCTGGACGACCTCGATCGCGCCCTGGCCCTCGAGCCTAACCTCGTCGACGCGCTGGTGGCGCGCGGGCGCATCCTCAGAACGCGGGGCGACCTGAACCACGCCGCGCACGACCTGGTTCGCGCGGTCGATCTCGATCCGCGAGACGCGGCCGGGCAGCTCGAACTGGCGCACGTGCAGTTCGACGGCGGCAGGTACGAGCAGGCGTCACAACGATACGGATACGTGCTCGACCTCGACGCCGGCCACACCGCGGCGCTGCTGCACCGCGCCTTCTGCCGGATCTATCTCGGCCGATCGGGCGCCGCCCTGGCGGACCTGGAGCAACTGCTGGCCCTGGAACCCGAGTCGGCGATCGCGCTGGCGTATCGCGGCTCGCTGCTGGCCCAGACGGGCCGGTCGCAGGAGGCCATGGCGGACTTCGCCACGGCACTCGAACGGGACCCGGCGCTCCACCAGGCCTACTTCTTCCGCGGGCGCTACCTGCTCCAGGCCGGCGACGCCGCCGCGGCCGCCCGGAACTTCGATCGCGCCATCGAGCGCGCGTCGATCCACTACTACCACCGCTGGCGCGGGGTCGCCCGCTTCGAGCTCGGCCACGACGCCGCCGCGCGCGACGATCTCGAGCTCGCCCTGGCGATGTCGCCCGGATCGACGACCGCGCAGCACTACCTGAAGCTGGTGAAGAAGCGGATCGATCAGTGGAACTGATCATTGAGCTATTAGTCGTTAAGCCAATTGCTATTTGTCATTTCGGACTCGGGTCGGATGACTGGTCCGAATTGACAAATAGCAATTGGCTTAATGACTAATAGCTTAATTCTCCCCTCGTTCAATTCACCCTCGAAAGCGACGTCAGCGGCACGGGCTGCGCGCTGACCATGCGCAGCCGGTCACGGCCCTTCAGCGCCGTCGCGTAGCTCGAGAAATGTCCGATCTGGACGAGATGTAGCGTGCGGCCGCCGCGCGACGCGCGCACGAGGCGCGGTCGCCCCAGGCTCAGCCCTGCGGCCCGCCGGTTGACGCGCTCCAGCTCGCGCCGCGCATGCGCCTCGACCTCGAACGCTCCGGTCTGCACCGTCCAGCCCGTGTGGCGCTTCTCCGCCGCGATCTGTCGGAGCAGCGCCGGATCGCGGGCCAGGCTCTGTGCCATCGTCATGTTCGTCCACGCCGCCGACCATCGCCCGAGCTTCTGCTGCGCCCGGGCGGCATGGAAGTAGGAACGCGCACGGTCGTCGCCGACCAGCAGCGGCGCCGATTCGAGCAGCGCCCGCGCAGCCCGGTCGTACCGCCCCTGCTCGTGGTGAAGAAGACCCAGCGAGGCCAGCGCTTCACCAGCGACCTTCGGCCGACGGCTCCGCGCCGCCAGGCCCAGGTAGCGCTGCGCGTCCGTCGGGCGCTTGAGCCGCTGCGCCGACAGTCCGGCCACGTACGCGGCTTCGAGACGCTCGTTGCCACGGGCACGCCGAACGACCTGCGTGGCCGACCGATACGCGTCCCCGTACTCGCCCTGCTCGTAGGCGTCGTAGGCGTCGCCCAGCGACGCGTTCGTGGCGCAGCCCGGGAGCGACGGTGGAATGATCGCAAGCAAAAGGAGGATGAGCAGGATTCGGTGCATGGACGGGAAAGTAGAACGCCGGGGTGCGGGGTGTCAAGACCGGGTTCGGGATCAGGGTCTCGAACTCGACGTCGTCCTCGACCTCGATCTCGTCCTCGACGTCCATCGGCCGGGCGCTGCTCCACGTCCGAACGACGCCTGCCGGCGACGCGATCCGACCCGGCGGAAGGCACGACGGCGCCATGGCATTCGACCCGCGGGATGACGCCGCGCGGTTCGCCGACAACGCGCGGGCCGCGGACGATTGAGTCACGATCCCCGTTCCTGAATCTCCCTCCCGATCGCGATACAATCGCGCCCTCACATGAGCATGCTCTGGCCGATCATCACCCAGACCCTGCGGACGCCGCGCCGCGTGGCGGTCGTCGACGATCAGCGCGCTTACACCTACAGCGAAATCCTCGGCGGCGCGATGTTTCTCGCCGAGCGGATCGACGCCACGACGTCCGCGCGTCACGTCGGGATCCTGCTGCCGACCGGCGGCGCGTTTCCCATGGCGCTGCTCGGCGCGTGGATCGCCGGGCGCGTCGCGGTGCCGCTGAACTACCTGCTCAAGCCGGACGAGCTGGCGTACGTCATCCAGGACAGCGGCGTCGACACGATCCTCACCGCGCATCCGATCATGAACCTGATGCGAAAGGGCGCCGGCGACCGCGCGTTCGTGCCCGACGGCGTCTCCCTGCTGCACCTGGACGATCTCTCGTTCGACGGTCTGCCGCCGCTGCGCTGGCCGCCGGTTCCCGGCCGCGACGACCTGGCGGTGATCCTCTACACGTCGGGCACCTCGGGCCGACCCAAGGGCGTCATGCTCACCCACGGCAATTTCCGTGCGAACGTCGACGCTGCCATCGAGCACGCCAACATCACCCAGGCCGACACGTTCCTCGGAGTGCTCCCGCAGTTTCACAGCTTCGGCCTCACGGCCCTGACGCTGATTCCGCTGCGCGCCGGATCGCGCGTCGTGTACACCGTCCGGTTCACGCCGCGCAGGCTCGTCGACCTGATCGTCGAGCACCGCCCCGAGATCGTCATGGCGGTCCCGTCCCTGTACGGTGCGCTGCTCAAGGTCAAGGGCGCGACGTCCGACGACTTCGCGTCGGTGCGCATGGCCATCTCCGGCGGCGAGCCCCTGCCCGACGCGACGTTCGAAGCGTTCCAGGAGCGATACGGCGTCCGCCTTCTCGAGGGCTACGGTCTCACCGAAACCACCCCGGTGACCAACTGGTGCACGCCGACCCGTTATCGCCGGTACTCGGTCGGCCAGGCGCTGCCCGACGTGGACGTGCGCGTCGTCGACGACAAGGACCGATTCCTGGCGCGCAACCAGGACGGCGAAGTGCTCATCTGCGGTCCCAACGTCATGAAGGGCTACTACCGTCTACCCGAGCAGACGGCCGAAGTCTTCGTCGATCTCCCCGTCGAAGGGGGCAACGGCTCGATGCAGACGCGCCGGTTCTTCCGAACGGGCGACATCGGGCGCATCGACGACGACGGCTATCTCTACATCACCGGCCGCAAGAAGGAGATGCTCATCGTCGGTGGCGAGAACGTCTTCCCTCGCGAGATCGAAGAGGTGCTCAACCGCCACCCGTCGGTCGGCGACTCCGCGGTCATCGGCCGCAACGACGGCGTGCGCGGCGAGGTGCCGGTCGCCTTCGTCGAGCTGGCCGAAGACCAGCAGTTCGATGAACCGCAACTGCGCACCTGGTGCCGCGACCATCTCGCGGGCTACAAGGTGCCTCGCGACATCGTTCACATCGACAAGCTGCCGCGCAACCCGATGAACAAGATTTTGAGGCGCGAGCTGAAGGCGCCGTGAGAAGGGCGTGGGGCATTGATTATTGATTATCGATTATTTGTTGTTTGTTATTTCGGAGCGCTTCGTGCGCTGTCCGAAACAACAGACAGCAAATAATCGATAACCAATAGTCAATCGTTCCCCCTCAACCCTCCGCCTCCCGATACCACGCCCAGAACCGGGAGAGTCCTTCCGCCAGCGAGACCTTCGGATCGTATCCGAGCAGTCGGCGCGCCTTTTCCGTGCTGGCAAAGGTCAGCTTCGGCTCGGTCGGCGGCGCCGGTTTGTCGATCAGCTTCGCGGACCGGCCCGTCAGGTTCTCGATCAGCTCGACGAAGTCGGACATGATCACCGGCTCGCCACGGCCAAGGTTGATGATCCGGTAGCCGTCCGGGCGCGCCATCGCGGCGCACACGCCGTCGATCACGTCGTCGACGTACGTCCAGTCGCGCTGCAGGCGGCCGCCGTCGAACAGCTCGATGGGCTCTTCGCGCACGATGCGACGCGTGACGAGGTACGGCATCATGTCCGGCCGCCCGCGCGGGCCGTACACGTTGAAGAAGCGCACCGCGGTGAAGTGCATGCCGTGCAGGTGATGGTACGTGTGACCGAGCACCTCGACCGCTTTCTTGCTCGCCGGGTAGGGCGCGAGCGGTTCGTTGCAGGGATCCGTCTCGACGAACGGGGCACGGTCGCACTGGCCGTAGACCGAGCTCGTCGACGCGAACAGGACGTGCGGCACGTCGTTTCGGCGCGCCGCCTCGAGCACGTTCACCGAGCCCATGATGTTGACTTCGCCGTACAGCGCCGAGCGCCCGACCGAGTAGCGCACGCTGCCATAGGCGGCCAGGTGGGCGATGGCGTCCGGACGGTGCTCCGCGACGATCCGTTCGACGGCGGCGCCGTCCCGGATGTCCTGCTCGCAGAGCGTGAAACGATCGTCGTCGCGCAGCTCGGCGACGTTGTCGCGCTTCCGGGCCGGATCGTAGTAGTCGTTGAAATCGTCGAGACCGACCACGTGCGCGCCGTCCCTCAGCAGGGCCCGGGCCAGCGTGCTGCCGATAAAACCGGCGACACCGGTAATGAGGACCGCGTGATCTGCCATCCTGTGAATGATCGGGTGTTCCGAGGTCGCTATTTAGACGCGGACCCGCCCGACCGCATTGCCGCGTCCGGACGCAGGCTGCGCCGGTCGTCCGGGCGCATCGACTCGCGGTAACGGCCGTGGACGCCCGCCTCGCTGTTGCGCATGGCCTGCAGAAGATGCTGAACGTGCGGATCGTCCGGGTACCGCACCGAGAGATCGGCCAGCGCCTGCGCCGTCCGCCCGACCCCCGTCGTGTCGGCGACCTTGAACAGTCCGCGATACGCGTCCTTGAGGTGCTCCACCGTTTCGGACTCGAACCCGTTGCGCACCAGCCCGATCTGGTTGACCCCGCGAATCCGTGCGGGCTGGCCCTCCATCACCATGTAGGGCGGCACGTCATGCACGACGCGCGTCATGCCTCCGAGGTAGGCGTACTGTCCGATCGTGACATAGTGGTGCACGCACGTGCCGCCGCCGATCACGACGTAGTCGTCGATGTGGATGTGCCCGGCCAGCGCGACGTTCGCCATGATCACGTGGCTGCCGACCACGCAGTCGTGCGCGATGTGCGCGTACGCCATGAGCATGTTGTGATCACCGATCCGCGTCGCCTCCTCCTCGTGGCCGGTGCAGCGGTGGATCGTGACGAACTCGCGAATCTGGTTGTGGTCGCCGATGACGAGGCGCGTCGGCTCGCCGCTGTACTTCAGGTCCTGCGGCGCTCCGCCGAGCGTCGCGTGCGGCCAGAGGGTGTTGCCCTTCCCGATGGCGGTGTGGCCCATGACCGTGACCTGGCTGAGCAGGCGCGAGCCGGCGCCGATCTCGACGTCGGCGCCGACGCAGCACAGCGGGCCGATTTCCACGTCGTCCGCGATGCGGGCGCCCGGGTCGACGACGGCGGTGGGATGAATGTCTGCCATGTTGCGCTAGTGCTGCTCGTCGTCGACGAGCATGAACTTGACCTCCGCTTCCGCCACGACATCGCTGCCGACGCACGCCCGGCACTTCATGTGGGCGATGCGGCTGCGCACGCGCAGGGCCTCGGCCTCGAGCAGAAGCTGGTCGCCCGGCGTGACCATGCGGCGAATCTTGACGCGATCGAGGCTCATCAGGATACCCAGCTTGCCGGTATGCTCCAGTGTCTGTCCGATCAGGACGCCGGACAACTGGGCCATCGCCTCGACCACGAGCACGCCAGGCATCACCGGCGTCCCGGGGTAATGGCCCTGGAAGAACGGCTCGTTGATCGTGACGTTCTTGAGTCCGAGGATGTGGCGGTCGTTCTCGATCCTGATCACCCGGTCGACCAGCAGCATCGGGTAACGGTGCGGCATCATGCGCATCAGGGCCCGAATGTCGACGGTCGTGCGGCTCTGGATGAGGTCATGGCGGTACTGCGCCCGGTGCAGCCGCACCAGCTCGCGCACCAGCGCGTGGTTCAGGCTGTGCCCGGACCGGTGGGCGGTGATCCGCGCCTGCAGCGGCGCGCCGAGCAGGTAGAGGTCCCCGATCAGGTCGACCACCTTGTGTCGCACCGGCTCGTTGGCGAAGCGCCAGCTGTTGCCGACCGGTCCGCTCGGGCCGATCACCAGCACGTCCTGCTCGGTCAGGTGCGTGCCGTAGCCCGACGCGCGGAGCGCTTCGATCTCCTCCTGCAGCACGAAGGTGCGGGCCGGCGCGAGCTGCTTCGGATAGTCGTCATCGTGATCGTTGAAGGTGAAGACCTGCCGGCCGATCGCGGTCTCGCCGTAGTCGAGGTCGTAGATGACGTCGAGCGCCGGCTCGTCGTTCGGCACCGCCGCCAGCACGGCGTCGCCGTCGCGCACGACAACCGGCTCGGTGAGCTTGAAGCGGTGGCGGCTCGCGTCGCCGTCGGGGTTGATGCCGGCCTCCATGAGGCGCTCGACGAACGGCTGCGCCGAGCCGTCGCCCGCAGGCAGCTCCGAGCCGTCGAGCTCGATCGTGACGTTGTCGATCCGCAGGGCGGCCAGCGCGCTCAGGCAGTGCTCGCAGGTGTCGACCTCGGCCTCGCCGTTCTGAAGCGAAGTCCGTCGCTCGCGGCACACGACGTGCTCGACCCGGGCCGGGATCCGCGCCCCTTCGAGATCGGAGCGCACGAACACGATCCCGTGATCCGCGGGGGCCGGCTCGAACCGCGCGGTCACCGGGTGGCCCCCGAAGAGCCCGCGGCCCTCGAGCGTCACCGGCTGAGCGATCGTGTGCTGGCGGTCGACGGACATGACCGGTTATTTCCGTTTCAGCGTCTTGACCAGTTCAGGCAGCCGCCGCATCGCCGCGTGCTCGCGCGCCGCCACGCTGACGGGCCGCGCGGGGTAGCCTGCCCACGTCTCGCCCGCCGGCATGTCGTTCATCAGCGCCGCGGACCCGGCCAGCGTCGCCCCGTCGCCGATCGTCAGGTGATCCTTGACGGCGACCTTGCCGCCGATCATGACGCCGTTGCCGATCGTCACCGAGCCCGCGATGCCGACCTGGCCCGCGATCAGGCAGGCGCTGCCGATCCGGCAGTTGTGCCCGACCTGGCAGAGGTTGTCGATCTTCGTCTGGTCGCCGATGACGGTCGACGAGAACTTGCCGCGATCGATGCACGAGTTCGCACCGATCTCCACGCGGTCACCGATCTCGACGTGCCCGAGGTGCGGCATCCGCACGAGGTCGCCCTCGGCCGAGGCCCGGTAACCGAACCCGTCCGCGCCCACGGTCACGTTCGGATGCAGCACGCAGTCGGAACCTACGAGGCATCGCTCCCGGATCACGCATCCGGACCACAGGACCGTGCGCGCGCCGATGCGCGTCTCGTCGAACACCGTCACGCCGGGATGCAGCGCCACGTCGTCGTCGAGCACCGCCCCGGGACCGACGTAGCTGCCGTGCCCGATCGCCACGCCGGCGCCGAGCTTCGCCGACGCGTCCACGAAGGCGCCGGGCGCGACCCCGGGCTCGGGGCGGGGCGGCGGCTCGTCGAACATCGCGAGCACTTCCGCCATGGCGAGATCGGCGTTGTCGACTTCGATGACCGCGCGGTCGGCGCCGGCGTCGACCTGCAGTCCGCGGCTGATCAGCAGCGCCGAGGCGCCGGACCCGTCCCACTGGCGCGCGTGCCGATCGTCGCCGGCGAAGGTGAGCTGACCGGGGCCGGCCCGGTCGATCTGCTCCACGCCGGTGATCGACAGGTCGCCGGGACCGGTCAGGGTCCCGCCAACGCGCTGGCTGATCTCGAGTGCGGTGGACGCGGCCATGACGTCAGCGGTGGGTCACGGAGAGGCTAGTTTCGCGCTTCCCAGGCATTGTTCAGCTTCTGAATGACCTGATCGGTGATGTCCAGCTCGTCGGCCGACCAGAGCAGCTTCCGGGTGCCGATCTGGTTGACGAGATCCTGCGGCTTCTTATAGGTCAGCTTCTCCGCTTCCTTGAACAGCACGAGGTCGTAGTCCTCCTCGTTCGCCACCTCGCCGCATGCCTTGCGCAGCTTCCGGTAGAGGGACTCGTAACGGAGCATCTGCTCGCGGACGATCGTCGCCTTGCGGTAGTTCTCCTCGACCTTGAGCGCGACGATCTTGCGATCGATCTCCTCCCGCTTCTGCTTGTACTCGGGGGAGTCCGCCTTGATCAGGTCGAGGTCGAACTGGTCGGACTTGATCTGGTTGTTGCGCTCCTCGAGATCGGCGGTCAGCTTCTCGATCGACGACTGGAAGTTCGCGTCGATGTCCGCCTTCTCGCCACAGGTGTTGAAGACCTTCTGCACGTCCACGACGGCGGCGGCGGTGGCGGCCGAGGCAGGCCCGTTGGCGGCCAGGGCCACCCAGTTGATCGCGACGATCGCGGCAATCGCCAGCATGACGGTCATGAGGTGCTCTTTTTTCATGGGACGGTTCCTCGGATGCTCTTTGCCGGTGCTCCTGGCCGGGCCGGTTCGGGCATGTAGTTCGGGCCTGCTTCGGGCATGTAGTTCGGGCCTGCTTCGGGCATGTAGTTCGTACGTCATTGCGCAAACGGGGTTTGCGTCGAACCCTGACATGTTTTAGCAGCGTCGCGCCTCGCTGGCAAACGACAACGACGCGCGGCGCCCCGATCCCGCGCGGCACGCGATCAGAACCGTTCGCCCACCGTGAGCAGCGCCTCGGCCACCTGGCCGAACGGGCGGCCGTCCGCCGTCAGCTCGACTGACCAGCACCGTATCGAGTCGTTCGATCCCGAAACGGCGCTTCAGGTCCGCCAGGCCGTGCAGCAGCGCGCGGCGGCGGGCCGGCCGCGAATACGCCTGCCACTGCAGGGGCCCCAGCAGGTAACCGTAGTCGATCGACATCGCGCGCCCCGAATCGCTGATGACGAAATAGGTCTGCGCGATCGCGTTCGGCGATCGCCACACATGATCGCTCACGCGAACCAGTGCCTCGTCGTGCACCGCCTCCATCCCAGCGAGATTCTCCTCGCGCCGGGCGGCGGTCGCCTTCAGGTTCGACTGCAGCGCCGCGAGCGCAGCGTCCGTGCGGTCCAGGATCGGCTCGCCGAGGCTCGGCAGCAGCACGTCGACGCCGCCATCGCGCAGGAACTGTGCCGAAAGGTAGGCGTTCGTCGCGCCCGGCATGTCGTTGTAGTTGTACTGGAGCGGCGCGGCGCGCGGCAGGCGGCCCGGCGAGTGGATCGCCTCGCCGCAGAACACGTGGCGCCGCCCGCAGATCGTCATGCCGTAACCGGTCTGCGAGATGGTCGCCCCGGGCAGCGGCACCGCTTCGATCTCGAGGCCGGCGATCGTCGCCGTCGCGTAGTCTTCGATGGCGCCCGCGATCCCGATCGGCTCGATCGGCGCGAAGAGATCCCACAGGTTGTCGTAGATGATGTAGGTTTCGCGCTCGCGAAAGTGCTGCACCGGGTCGACGAGCAGGTCGCGCTCGTACTGCGGCGCGTACACGGGGATTCCCGCCCGCGCCGCGGCCGCCGCGCCGGCGGCGTGGTCGCGGAAGTAATGCGTCAGCAGCAGCGCGGCCGGTCTCGCGGGTAGCGCCTCAACCTCGTCCATCCAGGCACCGGTGCCGGCGTCGACGACGACGCAGCCGCCCTCGCCGCGCACGGCGTAAACGTTGCAGCTGTCGCGGAAAACAAGGATGTCGTCGGTGACGGGTTGCCAGCTCATGCACGAGGAACCGGGCGTCGGGGGATTGAATTCGCTTGAAAAAAGGCCCCTGAGGTCCGAAACCTTTCGACGCTTCGACTCTTGCGACGTTCCCGACAACCTACACCAGTCGCTTGAACCCCGACATCGCGACCGGTCCCCCCAACCGCGCCTTGACGTCGTCGCGTCGGATCGCGTCGGCCATCAGCGCGAACACCTCGCCGACGGCGGGATCGTAGGCTTCGAGGTTCTCTTCCGTGTGCGCCAGCGTCACGTACACGGTCGGCTTGGCCAGGAAGCCGCGGCGCAGCATCTCCTGAACGAACAGCAGCATCAGCTCCGCCCGTTCGTGCTCCGGCAGACCGAACGTCGCGAAGCACGGATAGTTCGATGAAATGGTCAGCGGCAGCGCCAGCGCGTCGATGTGGCGTCGCCAGACCTCCAGGATTCGGCGCCCCATCCGGTCAACGTGCCCAGGCAGGTCGACCTGCTCGTGCTTCTTCAGCGTGGCGAGGGCGGCCACCGGTCCGACGCGCTCGGTCCAGTATGTGCTGCTGATGAACGACTCGTGCGCGCCGTCCATCGCCGCGCGGGTGCCGATCACCGCCGCCATCGGGTGGCCGTTGCCGAGGCTCTTGGCGAACGTCGCCAGGTCCGGCTCGACGCCGAGGCGCAGGTGCGATCCGCCGAAGTGGCGACGAAACCCGATGGTGATCTCGTCGAGCATGAGCAGCGCCCCGACGCGATGCGCTTCGTCACGCACGTGCTCGAGGAATCCCGGAGCCGGATCGACGTAGCGACACGGCTCCATGACCACGCACGCGAGGTCGTCCCCGTGCTCCGCGATGATCGCGTCGAACGCCGCACGGTCGTCGAACGCGAAGGGCAGCGCGGTGCCGCGCAGCTCGCGCGGCACGCCCTTCGGATCGAGGCCCGGCATGAGCAGACCGCTCAGCGCGTCACTGTCGCCGAGGTTCGCCGCGATGTACCAGTCGTGCCAGCCGTGGTAGCCGCAGATCGCCACCTTCGACCGGCCGGTCGTCGCCCGCGCGATCCGCACGCCCACCGCCATGATCTCTCCACCGCTGCGCGTGAAGCGCACGCATTCGGCCCACGGGTGAATCGCGCAGAGACGGTCGGCAAGCTCGACCTCCTCGGCCGGGTTGAGAAAGCTGAAGCTGCCGTCGTCGACGCATCGGCGGACGGCCGCCGTCACATCGGGGTCACGGTAGCCCAGGAGGGCGGCCCCGATGCCGTGCGCCGACCAGTCCTGGAAGGACCGTCCGTCGTAATCGACGATCTCGATTCCCTGCGCGCTGCGGAAGTAGGCCGGCCACTGCTCCGGCGCATGGCCTTCCGGCAGCTTGCTGCGCAGTTGCACGGCGCCTGGGATGCGCGTGTCGCGGGCGTGCTCGTAGAGACGCTGTCCGTTCATGATCAACCATCCGTTCCGGCGCGCTGCAGGTGCGAATCGATCACCTTCAGCGCCGCTTCGAATGCCTCGTGCTGATCGCGGCGGGGAATCAGTCCGGCCTCGCCGGTGACGAAGCAGAGCCCCTGCGGCCGGCAGACGCACTGCTCCGATAGATCGCAGAGCTTGCTCCCCGCCTCCGCCACGTCGTCGGGCCACGCTTCGTCGGACTTCCGCACCGCCGCCGCCGCCGAGTCGACCCGTTCGAAACACACCTTGTCCATCCGGCCGGGTCCGCGCTCGTCGTACTGGCTCCACAGCTCCGACGCTTCGTCGAAAAGCCGCTGCAACCGCGCCGCATGCTCGGCGGAAGCGCCCATGATCAACCACACCGCCGACAGCGAACCTCACCGAAGATGTTGTCCCAGTCGCCGTCCGACGCCGCGAAATCGAGCAGGCAGCGCGGCGCCTTGGAGGTGTCGGGCAGGTTGAACTGGTCCCGAATCTTCTCGAGCATCTCGTTCGAGTCGGTGTAGATCTCGAAGGTTATCTTGGTCTTGTCACCGGCCATGCTGGTTCTTCCTGTTGCGCCTGTCGAGGGACACGGAGCACGAACAGCCCGTGTCTCCGAGGATGGATGCGGGATTGTAGGCGATAGGGAAACCACCCGCACTCCGCCGCGCGGCGGCACGACGACCTGCCCCTGACTTCTATCTTCCCCCGTTCGCTCCCACCGCCCTCCGAGGATTGAGCACCGTCAGCTCGCGCACGCGCTGCGGCGGCAGGCCGAGATGACACGACAGGTTTTCCGCGACCTTCCGCATCGTCACGACGGCGCCGAGCAGGTGAGCGCGCCCCGGCGCCCACGCGACGAGATCCTCGCCGACGTCGACGGTCATCCGCGCGATCGTCACCCGGCCGGGCCCGAGCCCCGCGGCCGCCATCGCGTCGGTGACCAGCACCGCGCGATGGCCGCACAGGCGCAGATACTGCTCGAGCGCGAAGAACGGCACGTGCACGCCGTCGCCGATGAAGCAGCACCAGAGCCGGTCGGCGAATGCCAGCGCGCGGCGAATGACGTTGTCGTGCCGGTCCAGCAGCGGCGGCGTGCCGTTGCCCAGGTGCGTGAACATCGTGAGCCCCGCGTCGATCGCGCCCTCCAGTTCATCGAGCGACGCATCCGTGTGCCCCGCCGCGACCGTGATCCCCTGTTCGGCGAGCCGCCGCGTCACGGTGAATCCGGGATCCCGCTCCGGGGCGAGCGTGACGATGCGCAACAGGCCCTCTCCGGCGTCGACGAGCCTCTGCGCCAGGTCGGAATCGGCCGGTCCGATCGCGTCGAGAGGATAGGCGCCGCGGAAAATCTTCTTGTCGCTGATGAAGGGACCTTCGACGTGAATTCCCGCCACGACGCGCCGCACCAGTTCGTCACGCTCGCGCAGGGCGGCAAGGCGCGCGACGCGACCGATCATGCGCGGCGCGGCCTCCGTCACGATCGTGGCCAGCACTCCGGCGACGCCGTCGGCTTCGAGCCTTGCGCAGGCGTGATGCATTGCCTCCGCCGAAAGGCCGTCCTGGTTGAAGTCGACCCCGCCGTAACCGTTGACCTGCAGGTCGAAGTAGCCGTCTTGCATGTTCACGAGGCGGGGGGGGGAATGGGCTCTCAGGGAGCCACGGAGCCACGGAGGGCAGGATCGGAGCCATGAGCCTGCCGGAGCCTGTCCGCCGAAGGGGGATGAGTGGTCCTATTGCAGCAACGACGCCGACTCCCGGTCGAGATACACCGTGGCGTTCGCGTGCGTCATCACCATGGATGCCGGGCAGCGCGTGTCGAGCGGCCCTTCGATCGCGTTCTTCGCGGCTTCCGCCTTGCGCCGGTCGGGCACGCAGGCGATCAGGTTCCGGGCGCTGAACAGGGCCGGGCAGGTGAGCGTGATCGCCTCCTTCGGCATCGACGCGAGGTCGGGGAAATGGCCTTCACCGACCTGCTGCGCCCGGCACTTCTCGTCCATCTCGACGATCTTGACCGTCTCGAGATCGTTGAAGTCCGCCACGTGCGGGTCGTTGAACGCGATGTGGCCGTTCTCGCCGAAGCCGATGAAGCACAGGTCGATCGGCGCTTCTCCGAGCAGGTCCGCGTAGCGGCGGCACTCGGCAGCCTGGTCGGCCGCGTCACCCGCGAGATAGTGCGCGTCTCGAGGCCCGACGACGTCCGCGAGACGCGTCTTGAGCCACAGGCGGAAGCTCGCCGGATGGGTCATCGGCATGCCCACGTACTCGTCCATGTGAAACAGGACGACCGACTTCCAGTCGACCGGCTGGCGCGTCAGTTCGTCGATGACTTCGTCCTGGGAGTTGCCGGTGCCGACGATGAGCCGCGCCACGCCCCGCTGCTCGATCGCGCGCCCGATGATCGCCGTCGCGTCACGGGCCGCAGCGGCGCCCATGTCGCGCTTGTCGGCGAACACGTGCACCTGCGCCGTCCCGGCACCGAAGCTCCTGACAGGGTCTTTCATGATCTGGAATCCGGGTTACGCAGGGTCAGAAACGAGGCCGCAAGCCGCGGCGGGAGTTCGAGAACCGCGGATGAACACGGATGGCTCCGATCCAACTTCGAGAATCCGTGTCCGTCCGTGTTCATCCATGTCCCTTCGTGGTTCCTATCCGTCGTAGCGCGCCACCAGCAGGCCGTCCCGAATCGGCACGATTGACGCCGTCCAGCCCGGCGATTCGCTGACCATCCGCGTCACCTCGCGCACGCCTTCGGTCGACACGTCGCGGTCCTCTTCGTCGAAGACGCGCCCGTGCCAGAGCATGTTGTCAACGATCAGCACGCCGCCCGGCCGGAGCCTGCGCTCGATGACCGGCAGCGCATCGGGATAGCCCTCCTTGTCGATGTCGTTGAAGATCAGGTCGAAAGGCCCTTCCGCCTGCTTCAGGGCCGCGATCGCCTCGCCGACGTGGAACGTGACCGCATCAATGAGCCCGAGCGCCGACAGGTGTTCCCTCGCCTCTCGTGAAAGCTCCTCGTCCCACACGACGTGGTGCACCATCCCGCCGCCGTTGTCACGCACGGCGCGGGCGAACCACGCGGTCGAATAGCCGAACCCTGAGCCCATCTCGAACACCGTCCGCGCGCCATGCAGGCGCGCGATCAGGTAGCAGAACTGGCCGGACGCCGGACCGATGATGGGAAACTTCGTCTCGGCGGCGCGGGCTTCCATGCCGGCCATCTCGTCGGCGCGCGGCGGCACCAGGCCGTCGAGATAACTGCGCAGCTGCGGTGAAAACAATGGATCGGCCATCACCCCAGTGTCGCGTCCGAAATAACAAATGACAAATGGACGGACTAGACGGATAGACGGATGAACGGAATGATCACTCCCGGACCTGCAGCGCCACGATCGTCTGGTCGTCGCGCGGCTGCGCGCCCGACTGGTGGCGGCGCAGGTCGCCCACGATCGACTCGACGACGCACTCCGGCTCGCCCGAGCAGTCCGCGAGCGAGCGCTCGATCCCCTCGATCCCGAACATCTCGCCGTCGGGTCCATTGGCCTCCGTGATGCCGTCCGTGTACAGCACGACGGTCTGGCCCGGCTGCAGCACGATCTGCGCGTCCTCGTAACCGCCCCGTTCCAGGACCCCCAGCGGAAAGCTCGCCGCGGCGTCGATGCGCTGCGACTTCGTCCCGGACTTCGGATCCGGCTTGAGCAGCGGCGGCGGATGACCGGCGCGGCTGTAGCACAGGCGGCGCGACGCAGGATCGAAGATGCCCAGGAACGCGGTGACGAACGACGGGTCGATGCGCTTCGTGTTGAGGTGGGTGTTCGCGTACTCGAGCACCTCGGCCGCGCCGGGCACGGGCGGCGGATAGGTGTGCAGAATCGCGTGCACCATGGCCGCGACGACCGCGGCCGAGGGGCCGTGCCCGGATGCGTCGGCGATGAGCACGCCGAACGGCGCGCTCGCCGAAGCGTCCGACTCACTGGGCGCCGAAATGAAGTCGTAGAGGTCGCCGCCCGCCCGGTCGTACGTCTGGTAGAACGTCGCGATCCCAAGGCCCGGGACCTGCGGGTTGCGCGCCGGCAGCAGGGCGCGCTGGATGGACGCGATCTGGTTGATCTCGCGCTCGATCCACGAGTTCGCCTCCCGGAGCCGGCGCGTCATCAGGACGTTGCGCACCGTACCGCCCACCAGGTTCGCCCGCAGCACCGACTCGTCCAGTTCATTCAGGTCGAACGCGCGCGGCGACGCGTCCAGCGAGATCGCCCAGTTGATCGGGTCCCCGTCGTCGAACAGCGGCATGGCCATGAGCGAACCGAAAGGCGCAAGCAGATCGCCGACCGCCGGGTCTTCCGTGACCTTCATGTCGTGAAGGATCATGGGGCGACGACCGGCAATGATCTGCCCGAGCAGACCTCCCGTGCGCACCTCGAGCCGATGCCAATCGGCCCACGGGTCGGCCAGGTCCTCTTCGAGCCGCTTCATGTCGGCCACGAACCGCGTGATCTTGTACTGCCCCTCGGCCAGCCCGCGCGTCGACAGTGACAGGTACGCCCCGACCGGTCTGATCTGCCGGAACCCCTCGCCGAACACGCGGATCACCTCCTGCGGATCGTCGACCCGGCTCAGCTTCTCGACCATGTCCATCACGGGCGCGACGCGCGGATTGGTCGACACGTCGAGCGCGGTGGCCTGCGCGGGATCGATCGGCGACGCGGCGGATCGGGATGCGGTCAAGGAAAGCCTTTCACGGAGACACGATGGCACGGAGATACGACCGACGGCCGACAAGTTTAGACGCTTCGGGTGTAATTTCTCGTCAGGGCGGCGAGAAGTCGAACGTTCAAGGTCGGAAGGTCGAAAGCTGACCTGTCGATGCCCCACCGCGCTGCCCGGAGCCAGGTACTGCGGGCGAAGCCCGCGTTGGATTCGTCCGCCGTCACTTCTTGTCGCGGTGACGAGAAGTTGAACAGGCGGATCGAGCGTCGAAGGCACGACCGGGAGCCGCAGCGCGCGACATCCATCATACGAGCCAGCCGCTGCGCCGGTCCGCGTCGGCGTTACGATGTGACCACCAGGTCGGCTCCCCGGCCGCCGCAATCGTATGCGGTCGCCGGCCACCAGCGCATGCGTGCACCATCAAAGGAACGCCGTTCCCATGAACGATCGAGTCCGTTGGCGACCCGGCCAGCCCTGCACGTGGGCGATCGTGTCTCACGAAATCGTGCTTGACGACGCCGTCGATCGCCTCATCGTGATCAGTGATCTTCATGCATACCTGGAACCACTCGCAGCCGTGGATGCGTATCTCGATTCGCTTGGCGCGACCTGTCGGGTCGTCGTCAACGGGGACCTGTTCGAGGGCGGGATCGACGCCTCGGCCACGGTCGATTGGGTGCGCGCGCAGGCACCGGGCGCGACGACGCGAGGAAACCATGACAGCCGAATCTTCGCTTACCTGGCGCAGGAGACGGACCAGGACCGTCCCTCACAATGGAAGCTCGATGGAGAGCTCGGAAGCTACCAGGCACTCAGTGACGTGCAGCTTCAATTCATCGCGGGCCTTCCGGATCAATTGATGCTGCGCTGGCGAGGCCGGACCATCCGCATCCTGCATGGCCATCACACCCCGAGACGCCCCGATTATGTCGACTGGCGATCCACGCCCGATCAGCTCATGGATCTCTTCCATGATGCGCACGTGGACCTCACCGCCATCGGCCATACGCACTATCCGTTTGTTCGACAGCGGCACGGATCCTGGCTGGCGAATTCCGGCTCCGTCGCTGCGCCGATTCACCGATGGCGCGATACCGGCCTTGTTCACAATCGCTGTGCGTCTGATGACTCGGTTCCGGACGACGATGTCCGATGCAGCTTCCTCAGCATTGGCCAGGATGCGGGCGCGCTGACTCCGGAAATCGTTCGATTCGACTACGATCGCCGGGGACTCGTGGACCGTTACGCCCGCTACGCGGACTTGAGTCAGCCCATATCCTTGCGCCGGGTGTGGATGTTGCAGGCGTTTTACGATCACATGGAGGCGATTGGCCCCGTATCCCGCTGGTGAGCAGCCTGGAGAGGCAGGAGCCCATCGAGGTTTCCATCCCCCCGCAACTGCGAACCGTGCGGCAGGAGAACGAACCATGAGACTGGGAGGTCACTGTTACGGGGCCGGGAGCATTGACGATCTCGATGCGCTCTGCGCGACGCTGGACGAGCATGGCCTGTCGGCGATTCTCGCCCCCCCGGGACGTGCCGAGATGAGCGATGACGAGTGCGTCGCATTCGGTGAGCAGGCCCGCTCCCGCGGGATGGTGATCGGCGAGGCCGGCATGTGGCAGAACCTGATGACGCAGGATGCGGCGTTGCGGAAGCAGCGCGTGGACACCGTACGCAACCTGCTGCGGAAAGCGGATCTCCTTGGATGCCGCTGCGTGGTGACGCTGGTCGGGACGATCGATCCGACGGATCGCGTGCTGGCACCGCACCCGTACATGTATACGGCCGACTGCAAGAGTGAATTCCGTGAGATCGTGCTCCGCATTCTGGACGGTCTGGATCTGCGGACGACCCGATACGTGATCGAGCCGTGGCACAACACGTTCTTCTATCAGCCCGAGGACATCCGGGCCTTCATCGACACCGTGGATCATCCCGCGTTCGGGCTGCACCTGGACCAGATGAACATGGTGAGCCAGAAGGATTACTACCACACGACCGACCTGATCAACCGGACGTTCGACCTGCTCGCCGACGCCGTGGCCAGCGTGCATCTGAAGGACATCCGCTGCGACGACAGTCACCTGTTCCTCAAGTGGGATGAAGTGAAAATCGGCGACGGCGTCATGGACTACGACACCTACCTCAAGCGGATCAGCAGACTGCCGGAAGACGTCCCCTGCTTCTGCGAGCACCTGCCGAACGAAGAGGCATACATCCTGAACTTCAATCGCCTTCACGAGCGCGCCGCCAGGGCGGGGGTGGAGTTCCTGCGAAGAGAATCGAGGATCCTGCCATGACGGTAAACGATGACGTGCAGCAGGATCATCGCCTGGCGCCGAAGGGTTGCACGCCCGAGCAGTAGGAGCAGTTCAACCCCGAAGGGCTTCTCCTGATCGAGAATGCGCTTTCCCAAGATGTAATGAAAGGAGGTTCGGCGTGATGAATCGAGGCATCGACGTGGCGGTTCTGGCCATCGTCCTCGGATGCATTGTCATGACGCAGCAGACACGGGCTGGCTCGCTCCAGGCTCCGCCCGGCCTGTTCAAGGACGTGAACGACCAGGTCGTGGGTGACGCCGTCGTGATCAACGGCACGCAGCTTTTCGTGGACGACCGGATCATCGCCGAGCACGACGGGGTGGTCCGGAAGCTCAACCAGCCGGTGAAGCACCCGAAGAACCCGTTCCTGGTGGCGGACAAGCCGTGGGAGGAGCAGTTCAGCTTCAGCTCGGTGATGTACGACGAGGAGGAGGGATTCTTCAAGATGTGGTACGGGGCGTGGTTGAACGACTGGAAGAAGCAGCACGTCTGCTACGCGACGTCGTCCGACGGCATCACCTGGAAGAAGCCCATCACGACGCCCTGGAACGCGAAGGAGCACCACAACAAGGTCTTCGGCGGCACCAAGGAGTTCAACTGCTCCGGCGTGTTCAAGGACCCGACCGATCCCGACGGCGAGAAGCGCTACAAGATGGTCTATTCGGACTATCCCGACGGCACGTCGAAGACCGCGTCGTCGAGCGCCGCGTACTCGCCCGACGGCATCCACTGGGTGCCCTACGAGGGCAACCCGCTGATCCCCTTCAGCGACGCGCACTGCTGCCCCTTCTGGGACGCGCGGCGCGGGCGTTACGTGTGCTACCTGCGCTACGGTCCGCCCAACTCGCGCATGATCTCGATGACCGAGAGCGAGGACTTCGTGAACTGGTCGCCCAAGATCACGCTGTTTCGGCGCGAGGCGACGGACCAGCCGTTCTCGACCGCCCTCTACCAGATGGAGGTGATGCCGTACGGAAACCACTACTTCGGCTTCATCTCGACCTACCACGGCGAGACCATCGAGCCCATCCCGCCCGAGAAGGTGGCGTGGGCCGACAAGCTGGACGTGCAATTGGCCTACAGTCGCGACGGCCGCGTCTGGCGTCGCGTGGGGCCGCACGGCGCGATCGACCACCGGCAGTTCAGCGAGGAGCGTGACTGGGCGGCCTTCTCCCGGGCCTCGACGTTCATCCCCTGGGGCGAGCACGGCAAGGACTGGGACTGGGGCTGGCTCTACGTGCTGCAGGCTCCGATCGTGGTCGGCGACGAGATCCGCATCTATTACACGGGCGGCACCGGCCGCCACTGGGCCCCCTATCACGGCGACGAGAACACGACGTCGGGCATCGGTCTCGCCACGCTGCGCCGCGACGGGTTCGTCTCGCTCGACGCCGAAGGCGAGGGCACGATGACGACGCGGACGCTGATGTTCGTGGGCGACGCCCTGGAGATCAACGCCGACGCCTCCGGAGGATCCATTCGCGTCGAGGCGCTCGATCCCGAAGGCAAGGTCATCGCGGGTTTCTCCAGGGACGACTGCAAGCCGATCACCACCGACGACGTCCACGCGATCGTGCAGTGGGGCGACGCCACCGACTGCCACCAGATCCAGGCGACGCCGATCCGTCTGCGCTTCTATCTCGACAAGGCGAAGCTCTACTCGTTCACGCCCCGCATCATGCACCAGCATTATGTGCCTTCTTATGACTAAAACTTTCCTGAAGATCCTCATCGTGCTTGCGGCCGCTGCCGCGCCCGCCGCGCTGAGCGCCGACACCGTCGTTTTCGTCAGCCACTACCTCGAGCGCGGGACGATGAGGACCGAGCCCCGCCCCGAGCAGATCGTCGACGTGGTGCGCATGGCGGCCGCCCCGGGCGAGTACGAGCCGGCGACCGTGTCGATCCGCGCGAGCAAGCCGCTCGAAGGCGTGCGCCTCGAGATCGCCGGGGCGTTGAAGGGCGAGGAGGGACAGTCGATTCCGGCCGATGCGCTGACGGTTCGCCTCGTCGATCCGCTCCAGGCGTGGACGAAGCAGAAGGATCTCGAGCAGCTCCTGATCCGGTCCGACGGCGTGGACATCCCCGCGGACACGACGCGCCGCTTCTGGATCACGGCGAAGGTGCCGGCGGACGCGGCGCCGGGGACGTACCGCACGACGCTCGTCGTGGGCAGGCCCTCGGGGAAGCTGGGGCCGGACCTGATGCGCCTTCAGACGATCCGGAAGCTGACCCTCGAGCTGGAGGTGCTGCCGATCGCGCTCGCAACCGCGGCCGAGACCGGCATGGCCTTCTTCATGTACAACAACACTGCTTACTACGCGAAGGGGCCCGGCGGCGCCGAGGCGCTGATCACCGAGGACTACCAGACCCGCGTCTTCGAGGACATGCGCGAGCACGGCATGACCACGGCGACCGTGTACCTCTACCCCGACGTGGACGGCAAGCCGGCGCTCGACCAGCGTAGGGAGAACCACCTGAGCATGACCGCGACCATGCGCATGCTCGACCAGACCCGCCTCGTCGCGCCGGGGCTGCCGGTGATCTGGCTGGGCGCCGGCGCCTACGGTCCCGAGCACTGGACCGCGGTCAGCCGGGCCCGGCAGGAGCACGGCTGGCCCGAGCTGATCTACTACGCCGTGGACGAGCCGGAAGAGGAGGATCGCAACGTGCGCGTGCGGGCGTTCATGCGCCGCTTCAACAAGTACCGCGCCAACCATCGAGACTTCGGTCTGCGCGTGACCACCGCGCTCGGCTCCTCGCGCGGCATCCAGACGGTGGGGCACTTCTACGATCTGTGGATCGCCTGCATGGGCCAGCGCATCGGCGAGTCGGGTGTCATCTCCGACGCGAAGATGCACGACAAGGAGCTTTGGACCTACGACTGCATGGCGGCGCCGGTGAACGCGGAGATGGATCGTTACTACTTCGGCCTCTGGGCGTGGGTCTCGGGCGTGCGCGGCTGCTCGCATTGGGCCTACTACGACGCGGGCCCGCAGCTTTCCTACGTCCATGCCGGACCCGACGGGCCCGTTCCCACGGTGGGCTGGGAGGCGGTCCGCGAGGGCATCGACGACTACCGCTACCTGTTCACCCTCCGCCGATGGCAGCAGAAGGCGGCGGAGGCGGGCCGGGCCGACCTCGTCGAGGCCGCCGAGCAGGTCTTCGCCCGAGCCCGGTCCATGGTGACCATGGACAGCTACGGCCGCTGCTTCCTCTCGGTCCGGGGCGTCGAGGGGGAGGCAGGACCGGCCACCGCCTATCACCGGCCCCGGCCGGAGCCGCAACTTCAGATCGAGGCCTGGGACGAACTTCGTCAATCCGTGGTGGAGCGGATTCAGGAAATTGCCGAGGCCGGTTGAATTAGGCTATTAGCTAAAATGATGCGTTTGACTTTCAATTCAGTTTTCCGTGAGATTCACGTGCACTCCAAATAACTCACCGACGGTCCGGCGAGCCTTGGATGCCGCGTCCTCGATCGGCGCGCGTGCGCCAGACGCCCTCTCCTGCGTGGCTCAGTGCCGGCCTCTCCGCTGAAGCGGATGAGCGCTCCCCCGTCGCGCTCTAACCCACGCTCGCCAGCCCCAATTCGGTCAGTTTCTCGGGCGTCGGCACGCCTTCTTCGTTCCAGCCGCGCTCGCGGTAGTAGACCGGCAGCATCGCGTCGAGGTTGACGGTGACGCCCTTCGACGGGCCTTCCTTGTGCCCTTCCCTGAGAAGGCGCTTCGGCAGATCGTCGTCGGCGCGTGTCAGGCCGGCCTTGAGGTTCCACAGCTTCTCGAGATTCCACGTGCGCTCGCCGATCTTCACGAAGTCGTCGATGGTGTAGTCGACGCCGGTCGCGGCCGCGGTGCACGGCACGAGGCTCTCGAGCGGCCCGCCGCCGCCGCCCACGAACAGGCAGACGCCCGTGTTGTCGTGCGCGGTGCTGCGGTTCTGCTCGTGCACGACCCACTCGCTCTTTCCGTCGGTCGTGTGCGGATCCATCTGGCCCGAGGACTCGGGCCCCGGCGTCCACGCCCGCAGGTGGCAGCCACCGCGATTGCACGTGGCGTACGCGACGCCCATGCCCTGGAATCCGCGCGGATCGTATGCGGGAAACTCCTGGCCCTTCGTCCCCATGAACACCTCGGGGTGGCCGAGCTGATTGCCCATGCGCATCGCCCCTTCGGCAAGCTTGTCGCCGAACCCCTCGCGGTACGCCGTCGCCTCGATCATGCGCACCAGCGCCTCGGAGCTGCCGAACGTCAGCGGCATCTCCACGTCGTCGTCGGTGACGACGCCGTTCGTGTACAGCTCCATGGCGGCCGCGAGCGTCGCCCCCATCGAAATGGGATCCATTCCCAGGTCGTTGCACAGCCAGTTGGCCTTGAGCACCGCGTCGAGGTCGCCGACGCCGGTGTCGGCGCCGAGCGCCCAGGCCGCCTCGTACTCGGGCCCCTCGCCGGCCGTGCGCCAGTTGCGCGGATGCATGTTGACCAGGTACTTCTCGGCGTGCTCGCCGAGCCGGCACACGCGCCCGCACGCGATCGTGCACGCGAAGCACGCCTTGTTGGCGACCATGCGCGTGTCCTTGATCGCGTTGCCGTTGAGGTTCGCCGCCTCCTCGAACTGGCCCTCCAGGAAGTTGCGCGTCGGCAGACCGCCGAACATGTTGGTCATGTCGATCGTGGGCGCCGTGCCCAGGTCGGTCAGCCCCTTGCGCCCGGCGTGGTCCTTCATGTCGCCACGCATCGTCCAGTAGGCCTTCATGAACGCCTGCGGGTCGGCGATCGGAAGGCCGCCGGTGCCGCGGACCGCCACGGCCTTGAGGTTCTTCGAGCCCATCACGGCGCCGACGCCGCTGCGCCCCGCCGCGCGGTGCTTGTCGTTGACGATGCAGGCGAAGCGCACGAGGTTCTCGCCCGCCGGCCCGATGCCGGTGATCCGAAGCTGCGGAATGCCCAGCTCCTCGCGCAGGCCGTCCTCGGTCTCGCCGACGCCCTTGCCCCAGAACGCGGCCGCGTCGCGAATCGAGACGTGGTCGTCGTAGATGAACAGGTAGCTGGGCTTCGGCGCCTTGCCCTCGAGCATCAGCAGGTCGTAGCCGGCGAATCGAAGCTCCGGGCCCCAGTGGCCGCCCGAGTTCGACGTGGTGATCGCTCCGGTCAGCGCGCCCTTCGTCACGACCATGTAGCGCGCGCCGCACGGCACGGGCGTGCCGGTCAGCGGACCCGTCGCGAAGATGAGCTTGTTCTCCGGCGACAGCGGGTCGACGGTGGGGTCGAGGTGCTCGTAGAGCACGCGGTCGGCAAGCCCGCGCCCGCCCAGGTATTGCTCGAGCCACTCGCGAGGGAGGTCCTCGACCCTGCTGGTTCCGGCCGTCAGGTCAACGCGCAGTAACTTTCCAGTCCACCCGTTCATCGTCCGCGTCCCAGGTAAATCGCAAATCAGGAATCAAGAATCAAAATCGCCCTACACCCGCGCCTTGGTCACGTCGATCCGGATCGGCGGCATCGACGTGGGCTTGTCGAGAATCTGGCGCACGTGCCGCGCGATGCCCGCGGCGTCGAGCCCGACCTGCTCGAGCTGGCCGGCGCGGCTGTCGTGATAGATCCAGTGCTCGGGCATGCCCATGCGGTACACCGAGTCGGTCGGGAGCCGGCGCTCGTTGCACGCCTCGAGCACGCACGTGCCGAAGCCGCCGATGAGCGTGTGGTCCTCCACGGTCAGGATCGTCGTGCCGGCGGCGATGAGCCGCTCGATCAGCTCGATGTCGACCGGCTTGGCGAACCGCGCGTCGTACAGCGAGACGTCGTAACCCTGGACTTCGAGCTCATCGATGGCCGCCGCCGCCTCGTACACCTGCGTGCCGTAGGCGAGGATCGCGAGATCCGGACCGGAGGCGCCGCGGGCCGGCTTCACCAGCACCGCCTTGCCCAGCTCGAACGGCGGAACGTCCTGCGAAAACGGCGTGTCGGACACGTTGCCGCGGGGGTAGCGGATGAACGAAGGGCCTTCGTCGTACCGGCGCATGAACTCCAGCCCCGCGCGCAGGGTCGGCTCGTCGCTCGGCGCCAGCAGCACCGCTTTCGGGAACACGCGGAACATCGACACGTCCATGAAGCCGTGGTGCACCGCGCCGTCGCCGCCGACGAAGCCGGCGCGGTCCATGCAGACGCGGACCGGCAGCGCATGCAGCGCGATCTCCTGGAACACCTGGTCGAGGGCGCGCTGCGCGAACGTCGAGTAGACCGCGAAGAACGGCTTGAGCCCCGAACGGGCCATGCCTGCGCTCATGTCCATCGCGTGCGACTCGCAGATGCCCGTGTCGAGCGTGCGGTCCGGAAACTTCGGCATGATCTTGTCGACGCCGGTGCCGTCAGGCATGGCGGCGGTGATCGTGAAGATGCGGTCGTCCTTCTCCATCAGATCGTTCATCGCGTCGGCGTACGCCGACGTGAACGAGCGCCCGCCGCTCTTGGTCTCGACGCGGCAGTCCTGCACGACGAACGGGCCGAGGGAGTGGAACTTCGTCGCGTCGCCCTCGGCGTACTCGAAGCCCTTGCCCTTGACCGTCTTGCAGTGCAGCAGGATGGGCCGGTCGAAGTCCCTGATCTCGGTGAGGATCTGGATGAGCGTGCCGATGTCGTGCCCGTCGATGGGCCCGACGCACAGCAGGCCGAACTGCTCGAACATGTGACCGGTCGTGATGGCCGCCTTCAGCATCTCGCCGGCGCGGTGGTAGAGGTCCTCGATGCGGTCGCCGCCGGGGACCCGCTTCAGCACGCCGTGGGCCCGCTTCTTGATCTGCCCGTACATGGGGCTGACGCGCATCCGGTCGAAGTACTGCGCCATCGCGCCCTGCGGCTTGGCGATCGACATGCCATTGTCGTTGAGCACGACGAGGAACTGCCGCTCGAGCGTGCCCGCGTTGTTCAGGCCCTCCATCGCCACACCGTTGACGATCGACGCATCGCCGATCAGCGACACGACGTGCCGGTCGCCCTGGCCGAGCAGCGTGTCGGCGCGGGCCATGCCGACGGCGGTCGGGATGCTCGTCCCCGCGTGGCCGACGGTGAACAGGTCATACTTCGACTCGCGCGGGTCGGGAAAGCCGGCCATGCCGCCGCGCTTCTTGAGCTTCTCGAACAGGTGCTGGCGGCCGGTGATCAGCTTGTGCGCGTAGCACTGGTGTCCGACGTCGAACAGCAGCCGGTCGTGGGCGAAGTCGAAGACGTAGTGCATGGCGATCGTCATGTCGACGACGCCAAGGTTGGGTGCCAGGTGACCGCCGGTGCGCGCGCACTGGTCGCAGATGCGGCGCCGGATGTCTTCGGCGAGCTTCGGCAGATCGTCGACGGCGAGCGCCTTGAGATCCGCCGGGCTGCCGATGGATTCGAGCAATCCGTCTGGCATGGTCATCTTGCCTTTCTATCGGGACGCGCAGCAGGCATCCCGACGCCGTCCGTGCCCGGCCGCGACTTCAGCAGGCCGGCGGCGCAGCGCACCGCACGGCGGGCCTTCACCGACCGGGCCGCGGCATGGTTACAGTTAATTCGTACGTACACTCATATACTCGCAAAGGGCCCGCAAGGGTTCGCCCTCGTCGCCGAATCCGGACAACGCCTCGAGCGCCGCCGCCTCGAGCCGCTCGACGTGCTCCCGGCTTCCCTCGATGCCGTGCACCGACGGGTACGTCAGCTTGCCCTGCTCGGCGTCCTTCCCGGCCGATTTACCCAATTGCTCGGTGGTCGCGGTCACGTCGAGCAGGTCGTCGACCACCTGGAACATCAGGCCCACCGATTCCCCATACCGGGTCATCGCGGCCAGCTGCCCTTCGTCCGCCCCGCCGCACAGCGCCCCCATCCGGCAGGAGCAGCGAATGAGCGCCGCGGTCTTGTGCCGATGCACGGTCTCCAGCCGATCGGCGGGACCGGTCGATTCGGGGAACTCGGGCAGCGTGTCGTAGACCTGCCCCGCGATCATGTCGTTCGTCGCCGTGGCCAGTTCGGCCGAGAGCCGGCCGGCCAGTTGCGCGTCCGCCACCTCGGTCGCGATCAGCTCGAAGGCAAGGCCCATCATGGCGTCGCCCGCCAGGATCGCCATCGCCTCGTTCGTGTGCCGGTGCAACGTGGGCCGCCCGCGGCGGAGGTCGTCGTCGTCCATGGCCGGCAGGTCATCGTGGACGAGGCTGAAGCAGTGGATCATCTCGATCGCCGCCGCCGGAGGCAGCGCCGCCGCGACGTCGCCACCGAGGGCCCCGCAGGCGTGGACGACGAGAATCGGCCGCAGGCGCTTGCCCGCACCGAGCAGCGAGTATCGGATCGCCGCGTCCAGGTTGGCGGGCAGGGACCGGCCGTCGAGGAACTGCTTCACATAGCCCTCGACCCCGGCTGCGGGCTGACGCAGCGTCGCCAGGTCCAACGTTCGCTCGGCGGTGTTGCTCATCAGAGGAAGGTGCCCCGCGTGCCCGGGCCATATGGCGCGGCAATTATAGACCGCCCCCAGCAGGGTCACAATTGGGATGCGGCCCAGCGCGCCACCGTCATCGCCGCGTCCGGCGGCGGATCCCGCCGGAGGGCCGCCGACATGTCATCCCGCCTCTGATTATCGGCCATCAGCGGTTCGAGGGTCTTGAGAACGTGCACCGCGCCGGCCTCGGGGTCCGCCACGTCGTCGACCACCACCGCCCCGCCGGCGTCGACCAGCGGCGCGGCGTTGTGCCACTGGTGGCGATCCCTGTGGTGCGGATAGGGCATGAAGATCGTCGGCACGCCGTGCGCGCGGACCTCGGCCACGCTGCTGGCCCCGGCCCGACTGATCGCCAGGTCCGCCGAGGACCACGCCAGCCCCATCTCGTCGAGGAACGCCATCACCACCGCCGTGCGGCCGGCGCCGCGATACGCCTCACGGAGCCTCGCCTCGTCCGCTTCCCCGGTGAGATGGAGCACCTGCCAGGGCGCCGCGCCGCGCTCCGGACGGGGCAGTCGTCCGGCGAGCACCTCCATCATCGCGTTGACCGACCGGGCGCCCTGGCTGCCGCCGCAGACGAGCAGGGTCGGCAGGTCCGGCTGAAGCCCCAGGCGGGCGCGGGCCTCGCTGGCGGCGTGCCGGTCGACGGCGGCCCGCCGCAGCGGAAGGCTGATCCGTTCGGCGTCGGGCCGCATGTCCAGGTCGCAGGCGCTGAACACCTTCCCGGCCGTCCGCGCCATCCAGCGATTGGCCCGGCCAGGCACGGCGTCGAGGTTGACCAGCGCCACGGGCACGCCCGCGCGCCGCGCCGCCCTGACCGCCGGGACGCTGACGAACCCCCCGGTCGCGATCACCGCGTCGATCGCGTCACGACGGATGAGCGGACCGATGAGCCGTGACGTGCGGCGCCAGGCGCCGATCCAGGCGGGAATCCGGTCGGGGCGGCGCGGCGGCGGCATCACCGGCAGGTGCGTGGCGTTCGCGACCGCGCGCCGCGCCTCCGGCGTCGCCAGGATCCGATGGTCGATGGCGCGGGTCGAGACGAGAAAGTGCGACGTCGCGCGCTCGTCGATCTCCAGCAGGCGCTCGCAGATCGCCAGGTTCGGGTAGATGTGACCGCCCGAACCGCCTCCCGCGAACACGACCGTCGGTCGTCGTGACATCCGGCTCCCAGCGTTAGCAGTGTCGAACAGCCGCGAAAACGAGGTCCGACCCAATCCTGTTCGGCACGGATTTCGCCGAGCCTTTTCGATCGGGTACGCGCTGCCGAGCCGGGCCGTTCGCGGCCCGA
>NYZC01000051.1 GCA_002686995.1 Phycisphaeraceae bacterium
CGCGAAAAGATCATCCGTTGCGGCTACCACGGCTGGCATCCCTGGACACAGCCCGGTCGCACCGGGATCCCGGGCTGCTACCGCGACCTGACCCTGGAAGTCGACTACAACGATCTCGATCAGATTGAAACCCATCTCAAGAGGAATCCCGGCCAGATTGCCGGGATCATCGTCGAAGCCGTGCGCGACCATGGTCCGCAGCGCGGCTACTTTGACGGTGTGCGTCACCTGTGCGACGAACACGGGGCAGTCTTCATCCTCGACGAAGTGAAGACCGGGTTCCGCTTCGCACTGGGCGGCGCCCAGGCCACCTTCGGGATCGAACCGGATCTGGCCACGTTCGGCAAGGCAATGTGCAACGGCTACCCGGGCTCGGTCGTCGTCGGCCGTCGGTCGGTCATGGCCGGGCGCATCGACACCTATCTGGCGGCGACCTTTCATGCCGACGCGCTAACGATCGCCGCCGCACTTACGACGATCAGGACGCTCGAGGAGCAGGATGGGATCGCGCACCAGTGGCGGCTCGGGCAACGGCTCATGGACGGGCTCACACGGATTTTCACCTCTGCTTCCGTGGAGCTCGAGGTCGTGGGGTTTCCCGTGCTGGCCTCGGTCGCGCCGTCCACCACGGACTGGGCACGGCTGCGGGTTCGATTCATCGAGGGCCTGATTGCAAGGGGCGTCTACATGACGACGCATCCCTGGTTTCTCAGTCTCGCCCACACGAACGCGGACATCGACCTGGTGCTTGAGCGCGCGGAGCTTGCGCTGAAGGACGCCCTGACGTAGCCAGGGCTATGATGCGACCGATGGCCTTCAGGCCTTCGGCGATCGACGGTAAGTGACCGTATGCATTCATTTCAGATCATCCGATTGTTCGCCTCGATCCTCGTCATCCTGCCGATCACGTCGATGTCGGCCTGGTCGGCCAAGGCCGAGGCGGTGAAGGCCACCGGGGGCTACGAGGCCAACGTGCTGCCGGGCGATGCCGGCTGGTCGGAAACGGAAGAAGCGTTCCTCGGCGATTTCGTCACCGTGGCCGACGGGGTGATGACCTACGACGGGTCGCGCCGGCCGGCGCCGACGACGTGCGGCATGCAGCCGCCGGCGGGTCCGCCTGCGGAAGGCAGCCGCACGCTCGAATACCGCGTGCGCTGCCGTCGCATCGGCGGCGATCCGAAGCAGTGGTATCAGTTCTTTCTCGCGGTGTATCAACTCAGCGATCGTGTCTGGATCCGGGACAGCCTGGGCCATTACAAGCTCGACGATGAACCGGTCATCCATACCACCTGTCGTCGGCCCAGTCAGTCCCGCGAGATCCCACCGCCGACGACGACGGGTCGATGGGACGCCAACGAATGGATCACGATCCGCCATGTGCTCAGGGACGCCGGCGACGGCCAGTACCACCTCGAATCCTGGGTCAGCGGCCCCGCCGGTGACCAACAGTACGTGGACGTCACCCGTGAGTACGCGGGTTACGACTCGCTGCTCAATCTGAGCGTGCACGCCAGGACCTGTCGGGATGCCCGGTTCGATCTGGACTACGTGCGCTGGAGCGATCAGGCCGTTCCGTTCGGTACGCCGTTGACGCCGGCGAGCACGGCGCCCGAAATCAGATCGATTCACCCCTCATCGACCGGTACACCGCCCGGCGCGGAGGTGACGATCAAAGGGGGAAACTTCGATGATGTGACCGCGGTGACGTTCGGATCGCTGCCGGCGATTGAGGTGCGCCGCGTCGATCCTCACACCCTCGTGTGCCGACCGCCCCGACGAAAGAAGACGGGCCGGGTCGACGTGACGGTGACGAGTCCGCACGGATCGGCGGTCCGGCGCGACGGCTTCTTCTTCGGCGTACCGCCTTCGGTTTCCCGGGTCGAACCAGCGAGCGGGAGCAACCGCGGAGGCCAGCGGGTCGTCCTGAAGGGGGCCGGGTTTCAGGATGGCGCCCGCGTCGAGTTCGGCGTGCAGCCGGCCAGCACGGTCCGGGTCGTCGATGCGGAGACGATCATCTGCACGACACCCGAAATGAGAGGACGATGGCACGGCCATGTCGAGGTGGCCGTCATCAACCCCGACGGCGGGTCGGCGACAGCGGCGGGCCCGTTCCGGTTCGAGCGGTTCGAGCAGGTCCGACCCAAGGTCCTCGGCTGGCACCTGGACCTGGTGGACTTCAACCTGCCGCTGGCGATTCAGAAGCTCGAGGAGATGCCGTTCCACGGCGCGCTGATTCGCCCCTATCGCGGTCTTCACGTCGGGTCGGGCGGGTTCAGCAAAGAGGACGCCGAGCTCAACCTGCGCATCTTCGAGGCGACGGATTTCCGTCGGTTCACCGACAACTTCCTCAACGTCAACTTCACCGGTCCTCGTGAACTGCCCGGCCGCGGGTTCTGGGAGGATTGGAGCGATGTGCTCGCCAGCTACGCCCGCTATGCCCGGCTTGCGCGCAGGGCCGGTTTCAAGGGCCTCTGGTTCGACGTCGAGGAATACTCCGACGGCGCGGGCCCGCACCTGGCCTCGGGCCCCTATCTGCGGCAGGGCCGGAGCCCGGTCGAGGTCGAGCAGCAGGTCAAGCGGCGGGCCCGGCGGCTCATGACCGCCGTACTGCGCGAGTACCCCGATATCACGATCCTAATGACCTATGGACTCGGGATGAGGTCCACGCCTTCCTATGATCTTCTCCCCGCGTTCTGCGACGGCCTGCTGGAAGCTATTGCCAGCGATCAGGGCTACGGGCGTGCCCGCATCATCGACGGATACGAGGCGGGTTACTACATCACCACTCCCGAGTCCTACCGGCACGCCTACGATCGCGTCCGCAAACCCGGCGGCCACGCCTACCGGCGGACCGCGCATCCCGATCTCTGGGCACGGTTCGGAGCGGCCGCGTTCGGAAACTATCCCGACATCCACGATCCCCGCGCGTTCGAGACCCAGGTCAACTCCGCCATGAACCAGACCGACGAGTATGTCTGGACCTATACCAACGGGACGTTCTTCTATGCCTGGTCCCCTCCGAGCCTGATGCCTGGCACGCTCTACGCCGACCGGACCGAACGGTACATCGACCTGCTGTGCGAGATCAACGGTATGCCGCGCGCTGCGCCACCCGGTCGTTTCACGCGGATCATCGACCTGACTCTGGACGAGGGGCGCGGCAGGCTGGCGAAGAACCACGCGTCGGATGCATTTCACGGTCGGCTGTCTGCCGACCAACTCTGGACCAGGGACGCGCCTGAGCTTCCGAAGCTGGCGGACAATCGCGCCGCGCTCGACCTTCGGGGCAGAAAGGAGGGCGTGATCCTGGAGAAGACCGGCCGCAGTCGTCGGAGCGGCCCCACCCGGCACATGGGCGCGAGTCATCTGGGCGGACTGTATTTCACGGATCACACGATCGAGTTCTCGTTCCGGTGGGACGGCCGGGTCTCGGACGTCGCTCAATACCTCTACGGCGCCGAGGGCGGTTCCGAGCGGCACGACGACGCCGACCGGTTCAGCTACGGCGGCCGGATCGCCGCGGGGACGAAGCGGCTGCTGCATTGCCAGCGCGGCAACTACGGCGGGGCGGTCGGCTGTGTCGGTATCGACCTCGAACGCGCCCGGGCCGACGGCATCCATCGGTTCGGACGATGGGCCAGCGTCGCAATTCGCGTCGACGGAACCGACGTGAAGGGGTGGAGCGTGTTCCTGAACGGCAAGGACGTGACCGGCGCCGACTGGGCCGGGCCGGACCGGGGCCATCCCACCGTCGAGGGACTGCGGAAACCCTACAAGGCCTGGACGCAGCATTACCTCCCCGTCGATCTCGCGGTCGGCGCGCGTCATCGCGCCGGGCAAGGCCTGAGCGACCACTTCGACGGCATGATCGACGCCTTTCGCATCACCGCCGGACAAGTGCCCGACCAGGACCTGATGAGCGTCCCGTGAGGCAAGCCCGGGGGTCTCGATTTCGGCGCGTCGAACACGCGCCGCGTCGCGGGACTCCCACTCCAGGCAGGTGGCGAGGCAGGACATGATCGCGCGAAACCAAAAGAAAGTGATCGTCACCGACGACGTGTCGAACATGCTCTACGCGGCGCCGGGGAATATGACGCGCGCCCTGTTCGAACGGTACCTCGAGCGCCTGGCGAGCGCCGATGCCGACATGATCGCCGTCGACATGGCCATCCCCGACCTCTGCTACTACCGGACCGAGGTCGGCGACTGGTGGGGCCAGTTCGCGGACGACTGCCCCCAGTCGTTCTGGAACGTCTTTCACAACGTAAGAAACCTCATCGAAGGGGGCGACGATCCGGGCGAGATCATGGTCGCCGGTTTGCGACGCCGCGGTCGATCCGTGATCGCCAACTTTCGAACCAACGACTGTTACGCCCACCCGGCCCTGCGCACGCGGTGGGAGAAAGCCCATGCGCATTGCCTGGTCAAACTCCCGATGATACCCACCCAGGAACCGGTGCTGCCGTTCTTCGACTACGCGTTCGAGGAGGTGCGAGGGCATCGCCTGGCCATCGCGACGGAGATCCTTGACCGATATGACGTGGACGGCCTCCAGCTCGATTTCATCCGCGGGCTGCCGGTGCTTTCTTCACCCGCGCAGGCCGACCGGTTGACCGATTTCGTGCGGCAGGTCCGATCCGCGGTGAATCGCGCCGCGAAAGCGAAGGGCAGGACGCTGACCCTGGGCGCCATTTTGCCCTGGGACATGCGCACGCTCGACGATCACGGTATTGACCACGTGCGGTGGATCGGCGACGCGCTGCTGGACTACGTGATTGCCTCGGAGCGGAGCTATGCCGACTGCAACCTGCGCATCAGGCCGTGGACGAAGATGGTCGAGGCCACCGACTGCGCGGTGTACGGATCAATCTTCGGCGACCTGGCCGACGGCACGGTTCTGAGTGGAACAGATCGTCTCCCTGATCGGGCCTTCGTGACCATGCCCCAGATCTGCGCCTGCGCGACCAACCTATATCACCAGGGCGCGGACGGCGTCGCGTTCTACAACTTCTACCAGGAGCTGCACGAGGACAAGTTCCCGTTGCTGGGCCGACTTCGCGATCCCGAGGCACTTCGAACGGAGCCGCGCCAGTACATCTCGTGCCGCGTGCCGCGCTACGCCGGCAAGCAGTGGCTGCGCCTGGAGATCGGGCCACACCCTGACCCGAACGAGCGAAAGACGTTCCGTTTCTACCTGGGCGAGGAGATCGTCAACCGTTCGGCGACGCTCGCGTTCAAGGCGATCGGCATGACGCTGGACGACGAACTGATCGTCGACCTCAACGGCGCGGAGCTACCGGCCGGGAGCTGGGCCCTGCCGGATCCCATCGAACCGATGCGCACCCTAACGGGGGTCACCATGCACGTTGGCGATCTGATGTACGGGCGCGCCACCGCCGCGACGCCGCCGCTGCGCGTGGGCGACAACGAGATCGGCTTCCGCCGGATCCGGACATCGGCGCTGCAGCAGGCGATCATGGTGGCGGAGATCGAAATCCTCGTCTCGTAAGTGAACATCTCCCGGGACGGAGCCTGCGCATGGCATCAGATCGGCCAGGACTCAAGTAGTCCAACGAATCCAACGAGACAACGAATCGAAGACTCGGTGTGCCTCGTCTCCATGAATTCGTTGGCCCCTCCCTTGATCCTCGCTAACAAGCGACCAACCTGGCGGTTGATCCGCCGAAGGCGGACTCGCTCTACCGATGTACTGATCGAGCCACGCCCGGCCGATGCCCGATTTGAGCCAGTGTTCTCTTCGCATCGCCTCCGAACGTGTTCGGAACCGTTCCTGGTGCGCAATGCGCCACGGACCAGTGTTTTGAATGGTGTGCTTGCGTGGATTGTAGTTGGCGTTGTGCTCGGAAGCCGCCGTTCCAGATCGTTCGATTGACCGACGTAACGGCGACCCGTCGATTCGCTGACAAGGACCTAGACGTGATAACGCTGTGTCACCCCTGATACTCCCTGACTGGTTTGGATTCCCTGTATCCCTGCGTCAACTCCCCGAGGTGGACTCGAACCACCAACCTAGCGGTTAACAGGAAGCGCGTCGTCTCCAGCCGAACGCCTGCAAGTCCTTTGCTGGCAGGCATTTTAGCGTGAAAACCAGGATTCGCATTCTCTCGCGTTCTTTCGCGTCTTCGCATTCTTTCGCGGTAATTGGACGCCAAGACGGTACAAAACGGTATGGTGGATCCACCCCGATGTCGGCCACAGTGATTCGCGCCGCGGACGCACGAAACTGAACACTGAATACCGCATACTGCGCGATCCCAGATGTTCACCGCGACAGAATGACATGAGCGAAGCCTTTCTTTGTGCCCGTCCCGTTTGGCCGGCGGGATTGTCGCGAGACATGAATGTCCTCGCCGGGTTCCGGGCCATCATTCCAGCGGTTTCGACCGTGCCCGTTCTGCGTCTGGCCGGGGCGACCCTGTACCGGGTGTCCGTGAACGGAGCGTTTCTGGCGCATGGGCCGGCGCGGGCCGCACATGGCTTCTACCGCGTGGATGAGATTCGTTTGACCAGCCTTGGTGAGAGGGAGTGCGTCGTAGCGATCGAAGTCGCCGGGTACAATGTTGATGCCTACGGGGTCATGAACCAGCCCTCGTTTCTCCAGGCGGAGATAACCAGCGGCCCTACGGTTCTCGCCGCCAGCGGCCGCGGCAGTGACTTCGCATGTTTCCTGTTGGACGAACGTGTCCGCAGAACCGAGCGTTACAGCCACCAGCGTGGTTTCACCGAAGCCTATCGCCTGACTCCGCAATGGGACACCTGGAGGAGAAGGCCCGACACACCGCGTGTCGTGACGGATGTGGCGATCTGCGAGCCAAAGACGCTGATTCACCGCGAGGCCCCGTACCCGGATACGACGGTATGCCCTGTTGAGGCCGTGGTGGCCGCGGGAACCGTGCAGGTGCATGCCCCGTTGCCGCCCCGACGAACGGCTCGCTACCTCGATCTTGACGCCGACACGACAGCTGGATTCCCGCGTGCCGACCTGGACGTGAGCGTCACGGCGATTCTGCGACCGCTTCGTTTCGAGACACAGGAGCGCGCTTTCGTTCCGATCGACCCGGCGTCCTCTTGCGCCCTGACCGCGGGCACCTGGCGGATTCTCGACTTGGGCGCCAACCGCGCCGGGTTCATTGGCCTCACCGTCACCTGCCGCGACCCCGTCCGTCTTCTGTTGACGTTCGACGAACGCCTCACGGACGGCTTGATCGACGATGAGCGCAACGACTGCGTCAACGCCGTTGTCTACGAGCTCGCGCCCGGTTGTTATGACGTGGAGAGCTTCGAACCGTATGTCCTCAGATACCTGCAGCTGACCGCGCTGGACGGGGACTGCGAGATACGATCCGTCTATTTGCGCAACCTGGTCTGCGGCTATCCCGATCATATTCCGTTTGCGTCGGGTGACCCGGACCTGGATCGCATCTTCCATGCAGCGGTTGCCACGTTCCGCCAGAACGCGGTGGACATCATTATGGATTGCCCGGGGCGGGAGCGAGCGGGCTGGCTCTGTGACAGTTTCTTCACCGCCCGCACCGAACATGCGCTCTACGGAGAAAGCCGTATCGAGAAGAGCTTTCTCGAGAACTTCCTCCTGCCGGAATCGTTCGGCAACCTCCCGGATGGCATGTTGCCCATGTGCTACCCGGCGGATTTCCCCAATGGCAGGTTCATCCCCAACTGGGCCCTGTGGCTCGTGGTCGAGCTGGAGGAATACGTGGGGAGATCGGGCGACCGTGAACTTGCTGACGCGTTCCTACCGAAGATCGACGCTCTGTTCCACTACTTCGAGGGCTTCGAGAATGGGGACGGACTTCTGGAGCGGCTCGAGAACTGGGTGTTCATCGAATGGTCGCGTGCCAATGATTACACCCAGGATCTGAACTACCCTTCCAACATGCTGTACGCCGGGGCCCTAAGCGCGGCAGGACGGCTATTCGAAGATCGATCCCTGCAGCAGAAGGCGGATGGCCTTCGGGAGGCGGTCCGGCGGCAGGCGTTCGACGGCGCGTTCTTCGTCGACAACGCCGTGGCGAAGGATGGCCGGATGTGGCCGAGCCGCAACCGTACGGAAACCTGCCAATACTACGCGTTCTACTTCGATGTGGCGACACCGGACAGGTACGGGGAACTGAGGGATCGGCTCGTCCGCGACTTTGGGCCGTCCCGCTCGCAGACCGGCCGGTATCCGGATGTACACCCTGCGAGCGCCTTCGTCGGCAACGTGCTCCGTATGGACCTGTTATCACGCTGGGATCTGGTCGAGCAGCTCTTCGACGAGATGAAGGGCTACCTCCTTACCATGGCCGAGGAGACGGGGACGCTCTGGGAGCACCAGGAGGCCACGGCCAGCTGCAGTCACGGCTTCGCCGCCCACGCCGCCTATCTGCTGCTGCGGCACGCCGGGCGATCCAAGTGATCTGTGACACTCCTCAAATTCGCTGGACCACCACCCCGCAGTAAGTGGAATGGGCCCGTGCATTGACGCAATAGCGCGAGAGCCCGGATAGGAATTTGAACCATCTTGTCGAATCGACGACCGGACATCTTGACAAACTCGGCAAACGCCTGAGCCCTCTCGGCGCCCATCAAGACTCCGATGCGGCGTGCAGCGTCCGCAGCGCATCGAAATACTCGATGCGCGGCAAGACCCCATAGCCGCCGATCGACTTGCCGCCTGAATCCCAGCCGGTGAACATCTCGATCGAGTGCAGCAGGATCCCCGCCGCGCCACAGCGCCGGGCCAGCTCGATCTGCTCGAGCATCTGCTCCACCGAGACGCGGTCCCAGTTGATCATGCTGAACGGGCCGCCGCCGCGCTCGTGGTAGGCGCTGGTGTCGGTCCAGGTGTACAGCGGAAAATCGCCGGGCAACGTCTCCTGGAACGGCTTGATGTCGCCACCCTCGATCTTCAGCTTCTGGTGACAGCCCTCCTCGGCGCAGATCCCATCGACGCTGCCCTCCGCCACCCACCGCTCCCAGTCCTTATATAGATGCAGATGCGGTCCCGCCGGGTGCATGACGTCGGGGCGCTCGTAGTCGACCATGAGGCTGTGGCGATCCGGTTCGATGCCGACGATAAACCTGCGATCGGTCGCATGGACCAGCGCCCCCGTTTGCGCCAGCAGCGTCGAGAACTGCTCGCCCTTGATCCGCAGCCACTCGTCCTCGTCGTAGTCCTCGTAGCGGATGTCCACCCCGTGGCGCTGCCGGTACGCCTCCACCACCGAATCGTTGAAACCGAAAGGTTCCAGGTGCGCGTCCCACCCCTCCGTCGGCCAGCATGCCCACCAGCTGTGCGAGCGCGTCGACAGATACAGGCCGTCCACGCCGTAGCTGAGCGTCTCGCCCGCCAGGGCGAGCAGGCGCTCCTGCACCGCGGGGCTGCCCCAATCGGGAACGCCGCAGTAAAAACGCGAGCCGTCGCGCGTGCACCAGTAGCGCCGCGGCCGGTCGTACCACTCCCGGTCCACCAGGTCGAGGTATTTCACGCGCACGTTCTGCCATTCGTTCCAGTTCCACCACGCCCAGATCGGCACGCCGTGCCGGCGCGCCGCGCCCACGGCCTCCGCCAGCGGGTCGCACGCATCGAGCATGTCGGCGATCCCGTGCCAGTACTGCGCCTTGGGATTCGACCGATCGACGGTCGCGTGATCGAAAGGCGCCATGCGCTCGCTGCGATAAAAGGCCCGGCCGGACAGGTTGACGCGATAGAGAAAGGTCGCGCCGGTGCCCTCGAGCATGGAGAAAAGCCACTCGAAATACTGCCCGTCGGTGGTGCGAACGTGATGTGAGCACACCGATGCGGGATCGAATACGTAGACGATCTTGAAGGTGTCACCGTGCTGGGGTCTGCTCATATCGGGTTCTCCGTCGGCTCATCGCGAGGCCCATGCTCCCTAATTGCCCGCCGCCGCCCGCAATGCCGAAGACCGCAGCGCCTCGAATGACTCGCCTCGCTCGTATGCGGCGACGATCGCGTCCAGCTGCTTCTGCATGCCCCGCTGCTTCAGGAGCGTCAAAAGGCGGTAGTCTTCCCAGCCTTCGCGCACGGATTCGGTCTGTCGCGTCGGGACGGGCCCGCGCGGACCGGGATAGATGACCTGGTAATCGGGCATGTTCTCGCCGTGGATGGCCCGGTCGGAATCGTCCCAGGGATTGCCGCGCGGCGCGTAATACGAGTAAAAGGCCCAGCCGTTCCACCCGCGCCGGAACGCTTCCCATGCCATCCGCCGGTACACGGGCACCTGCCTCTCGCTCTTGGAGTGCTGGGCGTTGACGTTGTAAAAGGCGTTCACGAGCCGGCCGGGCTTGTCGAACAGGGCGTAACTGCGCGGCATCGGGTTCTGGATCAGAAGTTCGAGGGGAACGGAGACGTCGATCAACTCGGTGTACCAGGGGGCGAGCTCCTCATAGACCACGTCGTCGCCGTGCACGCCGTCCTTGGCCCAGCCGGCCCAGAAGCATGGGTTGGCGTAGATGTTCGCGTTCGGGTCGATGTCCTTGATGAGCTGCGCGAACGTTCGGTAGCTGACCGCCGACCCCTTGCCCGGCTCGTCCCAAAGCTCGAAGCAGAACTCGTTGTAGCCAAGACCGAGCTTCTTCGCGTTTTCGACGTTGTCCGTGATCCAGTTGCGCAGGTACTGCTTCTGACTGTCGGTGACCTCGTCGGGCTTGACGGGCCGGGTTCTGGCGATGTGCTCCAGATCGCCCAGCGCATTGAGGGCGAACATCACGTGTCCTCCCTTTTTCCGTGACAGCATGCCCGGATGTTCAGGAGACGGCCGGCCCAGAAAGCTGCTGAGACCGATCTCATGCATGTAGTCGACTTCGCGCTCCAGCCGATCCGAGTAGACGAACGGATGGGATCTCAGCGACGTCGGGTAGCCCCAGGTGTGCAGCCAGACAAACGGATTGGGCAAGGTCACGTCGAGCACGCGCACGTGAACGTCCAGTTTCCGGCCGCCCGCGCAGACGAGCTCCGCCAGGTAATCGCCGGGCGGTGCGTCCCGCGTCGTGATGCTCAGCCACAGGACGGCCGAGCCCGAAGGAGACAGCTTCACCTTCGGGAAATCCTGGATTCCGGGTCCGTTGGTCAGGTAGCGCCGCAGCAGTGAGGCGCCCGGCAGGTTGTCGGCCTCGAAGAGCGGACCGATGTTCACGCCGTGATCACGTGACGGAATGGCGCCAGCGATCCTCAGCTTCCCGCTGATGCCGGGGGCGTCGGTCTCCGGCCGGCCCACCGGGTGAAAGCCGCTCAGGTCGACGCGGACGATGTTCGATCGCTCCATCCGGGTCGTGGTCAGGGCGACCGCAACCGGCTCGGTCTCGTTGCGGGCCATGACGAGGTCGACGCGTTCGAGCGGCTGGGCGGGATCCGGCAGGAGGGGACGATCGGTGATCGCGCCCCAGGTCGGCACGCGCGACCACACCGCCGGTTCGCTCCGCCAGTCGGCAAGCTTCATGCGCCACGCATGGAACTCGTGGTCCGTGACGGCCGTCTTGGGTATGCCGGGGATGGAGCGGTAGGCCACTTCGGTGTACACCTCCGGTATCACGCGCGGCCGGTACGCTTCAGGCTGCTTGTCCGTAACCTGCGCGTCACCCCATACCCACACCTCCTCGAGCCGCGTGCTCGTCGGGCCCTGCAGCGTCAGGCGCAGGAATTGTCCGCGGGTAGTATCGGCCAGGGTCACGCGGTGCAGGTCCTGCGCCGGGCAGTCCTCGATCGCGCGCTCGTGAACGGTTTTCCAGGCCGTCTTTCCGTCGGGGCTCACCTCGAATCGGGAGGCGATTTTCCTGTCGGTCATCGTGGCCAGGTCCACCTCTTTTAAGACACAGGTCCTCTTGAAGTCGAAGACGACGATCAGCGGCCCCTTGCCGATACCGACCCTGTAGCCGTGGACGCGACCGTCGACGAGCCGGTTCGGCGACGGGCCGCCGAAGGAGATGGTGTCCGGGGGCGCGTCCGGCGGCGTCTCGTACCGGTACGTCACGCCCGTGAGGATCACGTCACCCCAGAAGCCGATGTTGTCGCTCAGCAGCATGCCGGGCTGACCGTCGTCCTCGTCGCGGCTGCCGTCGAACCAGACCCGGCCCGCATGGGCGGCGGGCGCCGCGAGGCACAGACACGCCAGAGCCGCGCACCGAATCACGGGTTTGGAAATCGTCCGCATGAGTGTCGCAGTTTAACGTAGAGCCGAAACCGTGTCGGACGCAATGCTCGGTCCAGTGCAGGCCTCGTCGATCTTAAACTTCATGGTGCCGGGCCTCCAACGTTCAACTCACCGGTCGCGGTGTAAAGAAACCTTGCTCCTCGACCGCCTTGCGCGGCGGCACGCTCCAGCGCAGCACGTGAAATTGTACCGGTTTATGCCAGCGTGGCGTTTCCGTGACGGTGACGATCGTGTCGTCGTCGAGCGCAACGGAGCTGGCGTACAGGCCGAACCCGTTCAGTTCGAAGATCGAGTTCGACCAGGTCTCGCCCTCGTCGTAGCTGATGATGAACCGCTGGCCGTGACCGTCGTTCTTGTGGCTGAACGGCAGCACGATCGTGCCGTCCGAGAGGCGCACGAGGCATGCCGTCTGCTGCAGCCAGCCGGTGACGAGGCGCGGGGTCGACCAGGTCCGACCGCCGTCGTCACTGTGCAGGACGGCCGTCTGCTTGTAGAAGCAGTAGCCTTCCGGCTCGGTCGGAAACCCGGGATGAAGACCCTCCATCACTTCCAGCCATTCGTTGCTGACCATGTCCGGCGGGTCTCCATCAATCCGCTTGCGCTGGTAGCGCGTCGTCGCCAGGATGCGCTTCGAGGGCAGCTCGAGCAGGTCGCACTCGCACGTATCCAGCCCCATCGTGCCGATGCGCTGCCATGTGCGTCCGTCGTCGCGCGACTCGAACAAGTACGCTTCGCCGCGCCAGGGCGGATCGGGGCGGCGATCGTCGGTGTGCGACCAGGGCATGGCACACTGGGCTAGGAGCAGCTTTCCGTTTTCCAGTAGGCAGAACCGGGCCACGTCACTCCCGACGTTCAGGTAGTCGCCCGAGTCAAGTTCGGCCGATCGCTCCCAGGTCTGACCACGATCGCCGGAGCGAATCACCCACGCCTGGTCGCGCGAGGTCGGATCGCTCTGCCATACTGCATCGACTCCGTTTGCCCGACCATCCCAGTGGCGGCGGCAGGAGACCAGGAGCGTGTCACGATCGGTGGTGCCGATTCCGTCGTACGTGCAAAAGCTGCGCCGGGCCCCGGGTGGCATCGGCGGCGCAAGCAGCGGCGAGCGGCAAAGCTGCGACCAGGACCGGCCGCGATCCGTGGAGTGCCAGACCAGTGCACAAGGGCGGTCGTTGCGGCCCTCGGCGCCGTGGGAATACAGTTCGCCTGTCACCGTCGACCGGACGATGGTCGGCTGGTGGCAGAAGGCCAGATCCGTCAGAACCTGCCGGGACGGCCACGACAGATGCCGGCGCCGATGGTTCTGCGCCACCTCGACGTGAAAGTCGGCCCACGTGCGGTGCTTCACTGGTATGCTCACATTCCCGCTGCGTCTTCAAGCTGCTCGGACGTATCCTTCGTCTTTTTCTCTTCCGCCGCGCGCATCGCGGCCATGACTTCCGTCGCGCCCTTCCACATTTTGCGCTCGTCTTCAATGCGCGCCAGCACCCGTGGGTCGTCGCTTGCATCCGCGGCCGCCGATAGTAAGGCGCCGGCGCGGGCCTGGATCGGCGTCGTATAGACGAGGTGCGGTGGTGGCAGATTCCAGACTGACGCGGTCTGGTCGGTGTCGGCCATGGCCTTTTCGAGCAGCGCATAAAAGCCGAGCATGTGCGGCGCGGCGCTGGCGAAGAGCTTGTTGCACGCTTCACTCATGACGGTCTCAGCGCGGACGTCCGGGTTCCACAGGCCGCGGGCCCCGACGTACCAGAGCGGCCAGCGAATCGGAAGGCCGTCGCCCGCTTCACGGTTTGACTCGTGAAAGACGTAGCGGACGCCATGCTTCTTCCAGAAGCGATAGTCCCGGAGCGTCGTCTCGCCCGGGTACCACGGCACCTTTCGCCAGTGGGCACTGTGCTTGAAGCCGGGAATCCACCAGTCGTATACCGCCATTTCCGCTCCGGTGCGCGACCAGTTGTACATTGCAGCGCGCACCGCCGCGTTCGATTCATGCTCGATCGGCTTGGCGCGGTTGCCCTGGTGCAGGGTCTGCACCGAGACGCCCGGCTCGGCCCGGGAGGTACTGTCCGGTCCGAGGTCGAACGTCGCCCAGTAGGCGAGGTTCGTGATCTGGTAGCGGCCCGCATGCGTGGCGGCCAGGCGACGTGCCACCTCGTTGGCGAAATGCAGCATCAATTCGCCATGGTTACCTAACTTGGCGCAGCGATCGCACCGGCAGAAATTCGCGTTGTCGTTGACCATCAGGCAAAGGGACAGGATCTGATTGCCGGGGGTCCGATCGATGCGCATGCAAAACTTCGACGCGATCAGGTCGACTACGTCAGGGTGCGTCATGCACGGTTGGCCGGGTCCGAACCAATCGGGATGGGCCTCGAGATGCTCGCGCCGCGGCACGAGGTGGTCGAGGGCGTGGTCGATGGCGTAGGCCCTGCCTCCGATACGCCATGCGTCGCGCACGCATTGCGCGCGAATCGGGGCGCTCAGACTGCGAAATCGGAACGCGGCGCGCTCATCGACGTTCATCGGCGGGACGACCAATTTGCGAACCCGTGGAATGACGTGCCACGCCTCGTCCTGGCCGAACCATCCGCACCCGAGACGCTGGAGCAGATCATAAACCGCATACGCCGATCCGCGCAGGTTCAGATCGTCATTGCCCACCAGTGCGACCCAGCGGTCGCCGGTTCGAATGACATAGTGATCGTGCTCGTGATCACGGTTTTGAACGACGTCGATCCCGAGGCGATCGGTCAACGGTGACGGGCCGACGAGCAGCACGGCAGGACGGACGGGCGCCGAAAGATCGACCTGGGTCTGTTCGACGATAGGCAGCCGAACGCCGGTCATGCGGAAGATGGTGTTGTGTAGTGCGGCCGCCGCCTCTTCGACAGCGCGCGGTCGGTGTGCGGCAATGGCAATCACGGCGTGGGGTCGGCCCTCGTCGACGAGCACGAGCGCTTCGGCGTCGGGCGGGGCTGACGCCACTTCGTGGGCGACCGGTTTCGCGTCCGCGCCGGTGATGGCCGCGAGGCCGGTCTGACGGTTGGACGCCACCTCGTCCGCGCCGAGCGCGCGGTCGTAAATCAACATTCGATACAGGCGGCCGCGCGGCGAAGCCTGGTTGTAGCGATCGCTCTGCCGGCCCGCAATGGTGTACTGCGCCTGACCCGGCCCGAGCGTGAACACGTTGAGGTCGACGCTTGTCCGGTAGACGGCGGGGGCGATGCCGACCGGCGCGCCATCGATGTACATCGACCATTTGCCGTTTCCATCAGGCTGGTTGCCATCCAGAACGTACACGTATTGGCGAAGGCGGTTGATGTTGAGCCGTCCTTCCTTGTCGAACGTCGAGATCGTGCTTACCGGCGTGCCCCCATTGACGATGTCGTGCTCGCGACCCTGCCGGTCGAACAGAGCCATGCCGACATCGGCCCGACCGACCGGCACCTCCAAGCGCAGAATGCAGCCGCGCGCCCGTTCCGGCTCGCCCGGCCGATGACCCCGACCGTCGAAGAGAAGATAGTCGCCGTGCTCGAGTTCGACGCCCTCGAACCAGATCTCGATCGTCGCATCACCTCCGCGTACGGCGATGGTCCGTTCGAGCGTCCGCCCGTCACGGCCCGCCGACGCGAAGCTGACCCGAGAGTCCTTTTCGTACTCCCCACCCAGCCAGACGAAGCGGGGCAGCTGAACCGCGCCCAGTCCGATCCTGGCATCGCGCCCGTTGCCGGTCAGATCCTCGCCCGTGCCGCGAAAGAAGTCGTGTCGCACGACAAGGTTCTCGCCGATCGGTTCGGCCCGCAGCGGGCCGCTCCCGATCATCGCGGTGACAATGTGCACGATGAGCGCGGCGCGGCATGCCGGCTTCCGCTTGTGCGTCAGTGCGGTCATCGTTCGTCTCGAATGCGCAGCAGCGCAAACGGATAGATCGTGGTGATATAGATATCGCCGTCCCGGTTGATCTTCAGCGCAAAGTGGTGATCCTTCGGCGCTAGCGTACCGTCGGGAAACGTCTGGTAGCCGTGGCAGTGCGGTCGCGATTGGAAGTCCACGAAGTCGGGATTTCGGATCGCCAGGACGCCGAGATCGTCAATCCGACCGCGCTTTGGATCGTATCGCGTCAGGTGGTGAACCCACGTCTTGTTCGGAAAGTGCGACTTCGGATGCGGTCTTCCCGTGAATTCCGTGCCGTTGTCCGCGCGGATCACGGCGTACACGCGCCCGTCGGGAGCCACGTCCATACCGCTGTTGCACAGTGATGGCGAAGCGTCGAGCATCCGTCCGATCCGCCGGGCCTTGATCGCGTCGCCGGTGGCGAACAGGTCCAGTGACCAGAGCGTCGTGTCGTCGCGTCCGCCCATCAGGTAGGTCGTGCGTCCGTCACGGTCCAGGCGCCAGTTCGGAATGTGCTGGCGCTGCAGACTCTCGTCGGCCTCGATCGCGCGCGTCGTGACGCGGTCCGACGCGGGATCGTAGCTGGCCAGGCGGAATCCGTCGCGGGTGATGACATGGGCGCGGCCGCGCCCGTCGACGATCGTCTGACCGTAGTAGAGCGCCCTCGGCCCCAGGTCGCGCCATGTTCGCGTGGATCCGTCGCGAAGCATCCAGTGGCCATCGGGCTTCAGCACCGCGTAAACCAGGCCTCGAGTCTCATCGGCGGTGACATCGATGACGCCCATCCCCGCCATCGGCATCCCGAGCGGTTCGCCGCGCTGCGCGACCGGATCGTAGATCATCACGTAACCCCCGGGGTAACGTGTCGTATCACCCTCATGCTTCTCGCCGCGCATGCTGCCGCAGTACACCTTCCCGGACGGCCCGACGAAGTTGCGGGTATGGATCTTGGCCTGGGCGGCGTATCCGGTCGCTTCGAGACCGCACAGGGCATGCGTATCGATGACGATCTTCTGGGATCGGGTCCGGGGATCGAACTGCACGAGAAACGCGTTGCGTTCGTAGAAGGCCGTACCGATGTACATGCGGCCGTCGAGCCCGTCGACGAGCGAAAAGTAGCCCGACTCATAACTGTTCGTCTGCGGCAGGACGTGATAGGCCGTGGCGTGGACGTACGGAAACGGGGGAACGATCTCGCCCGAAGCCGTCGGTGAGGCAAGCAGTACCATGAGCCAGAGAAGGCTAGGTCCGGCCAGGTCACATGAACGTCGAGGGTCGAAGGTGGGTTGGAGAACCATGTTTCGCGTTTCGCTCGAAGGGCGCGGGTCATTCGTCGGACTTCTGCCGGCGTTCGGCCAAAGTCCGCCTCGCCGCCCGCCACATCTTCGTTTCGTCCTGAATTCGGGCCAGAGCCGGGGATTCAGTCGTCGACTGCGCCGCTTCCTCGAGCAGCTGAGTGGCCTGCTCTTCCATCGGTGGCAGGTAGATTCGCTCGGGAGCCGGCAGATTCCAGTTGCCGCCGGTCAACGAACTCTCGGTCGCCGTGTTCTCGATCAGTTCGTAGAACCGCAGCATGTGTGGCGCGGCGCGGCCGAATAGCTTGTCGCACGCCTCGGACATGATGGTGCGCGCGGTCAAGTCCGGATTCCAGAGGCCGCGGGCCCCGACGTAGTACAGGGGCCACCGCAAAGGGAAGCCCGTGCCGCGTTCGAACGAGGTCTCGTAATAGACGTATCCCAGCCCCGCGTTGCTCCAGTATCGCAGGTTCTTCAGGTGCGTTTCACCGCTGTACCACGGCACCGTCGCCCAGTACTCGGCGTCGCACGCGGGGATCCACCATTCGTAGATGCCCTTGAGCGCGCCGGTGGCCACCCAGCCGCCGAAGTCGCGGACTTCGCGGGTGTTGTTGCGGCCGGTCCGACGGACGAGCTCTTCGGATTCGGGATGCGCCCAGGCGTGCAGATGATCACCTTCATTGACCATGAGCACGCTCACGGCGGAGTGCGGTTCAATCGGAGGCACCGGTGCATGGTGCGTCACCCAGTAGCCGAGGAAAGTCAGCTCGAAACGGCCGGCGTGCGTCTTGTCCAGCTCGGACGCGACCCGGTTCGCGAAGTTGAGCATCTGGGCGCTGCGGTTGCCGACGGCCTGGCACCGGTCGCAGGGGCAGAACGCGGCGTTGTCGTTCTGCGTGATGGGACGCACGACGGCGCCGGGACCCCCGGCGTCGATCTGCGGGCGCAGTCGCCGCGCGACCAGTTCGATGATCTGCGGGTGCGTATAGCACGGCTGCCGCGCTTTGCCGATGAAGTGGCCCGGATGAAGCTTCTTGTACTGCTCTCGATCAAGGCCCGCCAGAACCAGGTCGTTCATCACGTCGCCGACGGGAACGTCGCGCCCGCCGAGACGCCACGCGTAGCGCAGCACCCGGTGGCGGTCGGCCATCGACATCGCCCGGGACCAGAATGCCGGGCACTCGTCCACGTCGAGCGCCGGCACGGCGATCGTCCGGCGCTTTGGAATCACGTGCCAGCTCGGATCCGGGCCGAACCAGCCGCAACCGAGCCTTTGAAGCAGGTCGTAAACGGCATAGCACGTACCCCGCAGCTCGCCGTGGCCGTTGCCGACCAGGGCCAGGTAATCGGCTCCCGTCGCAATGACGTAGCGATCGCCGTGATCACGGTCCTGCCGGACCTGATGACCCACCTGCGCGGCGAAGTTCGAGGGTCCTAGGAGAATCGCGGTGGCCCTGCCAAGCCCGACGAACGCGCTTTCGCTTTGTATGGGCAGACGGGCGCCGCTCATCGCGTGAATCGTCGACTGCAGTCCCTGCGCAGCGTCGACGACGTCCTGGCCGTGCTCGTCGCCCACAACGATCACGGCCGCAGGTCGGCCATCGTCCACCAGGATCAACGCATCATCGCGCCGTCTCACGGGACCGACGAGTGTTCGCGTCCCGGTCGACTCGATGAGCGATGGTCGTTCGATCGTCGCCCGACCGTCTTGGTAATTGGCGGCCACGTGTCGCGGCGCCAACGGTCGATCGTAGATCAGCAGCCGGTGGAGCCGGCCGCGCGGCGCCTTCTGGTTGAACGCGTCGTCCTGAACGCCGGCGACGGTGATATCGGCGCCTGCCCGGCGCAGAGAGAAAATGTTGAAGCCAAGTTGTGTCTTGTAGAAACCGCGCAGGTGAGACTTCTCGACCCCGTCCACGAACAGCGCCACGTTGCCGCCCTGACCGTCGCGGGCGCCCGTGAACACGTAGACATACTGGTGCAGTCGATTCACGTTGATTTTCGAAGGTGCATCGGTGCTCGCGAGCATGCCCGTCGCCGTCGCGCCGGCAATCACGTCGTGATCCCGACCCGCCGAATCGCGCATGACCATCGACACGTCGGCTCTCTTTTCCGGAAACTCCAGGCGCAGCGTCGCGCCCCGAATCGGCTCATCATCGCCTTCGCGTTGACTGCGCGTATCGAACAGCAGGTATCCGCCCCGTTCCATGCCGCGGCCTTCGAACCAGATTTCGATCGTGGCGTCACCGCCGCGTCGCTCCACCAGCTGTTCGAGCGTCGTACCGTCGTCGCCGGCATCCGGGAAGGTGACGCGCGACCCGCGTGTTCCGCTGAGGTCGACGTAGCGAGGCATTTGCACGGCCCCGGGTCCCGTCACGGCATGGCGACCGCGCCCGGAGTGGTCGTGACCGCTGCCGCGCAGGTATTCATGATGCAGAATCAACCCTTCTTCGACCGGCGCGGCGCCGAGGCCCGCAGGATTTGGATGCGCGCAGACCACGAACGGCAGCACCATCACGATTCTGCGTATTGCGGTCACCGACAACATTGGACGGATTGCCCAGCCACAGGTGGTCAGAAAATCATCCTAGGGCCGCGAGCGGGCGAACGCCACTGGATGCGAAGCCGATATGTGCACTCACTCCAGCTGCTCGCTGATACGCGCCATGAGCTGCTTCTGCGGGTTGTTCGAGAGCCGACGCTCGTTGACTTGCGTCGGATTACCGTAGTCGTTGCCGGCGTGGTCGCGCCCGCGCGCCAGGACCATCTGGTGACCGTTCAACGCGTTGACTGTCGTCGGGACGTATCGCATCTGGAACCCGCACCGGCGCTGCCCGCCGCGATTCGGACGCGAATCGTGAACCACGTAAGCGTCGTGGATCGAGCAGGTGTTGGGGGCGAGGATGCAGTCCACGGCGCGTGACGCGTCAAAGGCTGTCGGATCCACCTGCCGATCCAAAAGCATCCGATGGGGATCGTCCACGGGTACGTGCGCCCGGTTCCGGTCCAGATGCGAACCAGGGATGACGCGCATGCAGCCGTTGTCGACGATCGAGCGATCGACGGCCAGCCACAGCGTGCAGCCTTCGATCCCGGCCGCGAGTCCGCCCCAGTACGTGGCATCCTCGTGCCACGGTGCCGCCTTCGAGGCGCCCGGCAGCTTGGTGATGAACGAGCAGGCGAAGAGGGCGATGTCCGGTCCGATCAACGGCTCGACCAGATCGA
>NYZC01000052.1 GCA_002686995.1 Phycisphaeraceae bacterium
GCAGTCGAAAGTAGATTCAAAGGCTAGAAATCCCCGGAGATTGTGAGCGCAATCGTCCGTGAACGGCGCGGATTTATGCAACTGTAAGGTTATGGGTCATTAAGCCAATAGCTCAATCAATCCAGTTCGACCACCTCACCGTATGCCGGCACCGACGCCTCGACGCCCATCTGCTTTCGTACGCGCTTCGCGAGCGACTCGGCGGCATCGGCCTCGCCGTGGGTCAGGAACACGCGGCGCGGCGCAGGACTGAGGTGCTCCAGCCATCGCAGCAGATCGCCGCGATCGCCGTGCGCGCTGAAGCCGTGAATCTGCCGGATCTGCGCCTTCACCTCGTACTTGCGGCCATGAATCCGGACCGGGCTGTGCCCGTCGACGAGCAGCCGACCGAGCGTCCCGATCGCCTGGTAGCCGACGAAGAGCACCGTGGATTGCGAACGGCTGACATTTCGCCGCAGGTGATGCTTGATCCGCCCCGCCGTGCACATCCCTGACGTCGACATGATCACGTTGCTGCCCAGCGCGCCGTTGATGGCTCGCGACTGGTCGACGGTGCGCGACAGGGTCAGGCCCGGGAAGCGAAGCGGCGGCCGTCCGGACTCGAACAGCGCCCTGGTCTCCCGATCGAGGTACGCCCGGTGACGTCGGAACACCTCGGTCACGTCGACGGCCATGGGGCTGTCGAGAAACACGCTGATGTCGGGAATCCGGTCACCGTGCACCAGGCCGCCGAGATGGAACATCAGCTCCTGCGCCCGCTCGACCGCGAAGGTCGGAATGACGACGTTGCCGCCGCGGCGCACGGTGTCGTTGATCACATTCGCCATCTGGTCCGCCACGTCGCCCTCGTCGCGGTGGTCGCGATCGCCGTACGTGGACTCCATGACCACGTAGTCGCCGCGATCGAGCAGCTTCGGATCCCGGATCAGCGGCTTGCCCCACTGGCCGATGTCGCCCGAGAAGATGATGCGGCGCTCGGCGTCTCCGGCCCCGACCGCGATCTGCAGGGACGCGGAACCGAGAATGTGGCCCGCCTCGTGAAACGTCACCGACACGTCCGAACCGAGAGGACGCGGCTGCTCGTACACCGTGCCCTCGAGCAACGTGACCGCCTTCTTCGCCTGCTCGGTCGTGTAAAGGGGCTGCGGCGGCCGCGGCGGCGTGTGGCCCTGCTTGCGGTGGCGCTTGCGCTTGTACTCCGCGTCCTCCTCCTGGATGCGCGCCGCGTCGAGCATGATGATCTTCGCCAGGTCCACCGACGGCGCACTGGTGATGATCGGACCTTCGTAACCGGACGCGACGAGCCGCGGAATGAGGCCGCAATGGTCGAGGTGCCCGTGCGTCAGCAGCAGCACGTCGACTTCGGACGGGTCAACGGGCGGCGCGTCCCAGTTGCGGGCCAGGAACTCGCGCTCCTGGAACATCCCGCAGTCGACCATGATCTTCAGCCCCCCTGCCTCCAGAAGGTAGCGCGATCCGGTCACCTGTCGGCTGGCGCCGAGAAAATGTAGGCGCATTGCGGTTCCTCTTCGTTCGAGCCTTAAGGCATGCGACGATCGTGCCGATTGTAGGCTCTGTAAGGGAAGCATGGTCTCGACTGATCGTGACGAAGGGCGCGATCCGGCGAGGGAAACGAGAGTACCCGTACTGCGATCGAAGCCGATCGCGGAGGTAAGAGAAGGCATGTCACGAATCAACACGAATGTGCAGTCGCTGCTTGCGCGCCGTATTCTGGGCCAGCAGTCGCAGACGCTTACGAAATCCCTCGAGCGACTCAGCACCGGCCTGGCCATCAACCGGGGCTCGGACCATCCCGCCGGCCTCATCGCCAGCGAGAACCTTCGGTCCCAGAAGGCTTCGCTCAACGCGGCGATCGGCAACGCCGAGCGCGCCAACCAGGTCGTGAACATCGCCGAAAGCGGTCTCGGCGAGATCAGCAACCTGCTCGTCGAGGTCCAGGCGCTGGTGACCGAGACGGGCAACCAGGCCGGCCTCAGCGACGCCGAGCGCCAGGCCAACCAGCTCCAGGTCGACTCGATCCTCCAGACGATCGACCGGATCGCCTCGACGACGAGCTTCCAGGGCACCAAGCTGCTCAACGGCACCTACGACTTCTCGATCACGAACCAGAACACCGCCGTCGCCGAGGCGCGGATCGACTCGGCCAAGCTCGCCCACAACGAGACGCGCAACGTCCAGGTCGTCGTCACGAACTCGGCGCAACATGGCTCGCTGTTTCTGTCGGCCGGCAGCGCGACGAACGTGCTCGACTTCGGCGGCAACGCCTCCGAGCGGTTCGTGCTGGAGATCGGCGGTTCCGAAGGCACGCGGCGGTTCAGCTTCGCCTCCGGCACGACGATCGCGAACGTCGCCACCTCGATCAACGGGTTCAAGGACGAGACCGGGATCTCCGCCGTGGCGAGCGCGCACTTCCTCGAGCTCAAGAGCACCGAGTTCGGCTCGTCGCAGTTCGTCAGCGCCAAGATCGTCGACGACGCCGGCGGCAATCTCGGCGCGAAGACGATTCGGGACGCCTCCGGCACCGACGAGAACATCATCGGCGCCGGGTCGACGACGTTCGCCAACGCGAACAGCGCGATCCGCGACACGGGCCAGGACGTGACCGCCGTCATCAACGGCGACACCGCGGCCGGCGACGGCAAGAAGATCAGCATCAACAACGACATGCTCGCGCTCACGCTCGAGCTGACCTCGACCGGCGCCCAGACGGTCGCGTCGATCAACACGGCGCTCACCGTCTCCCTGCCCGCCGCGAAGTTCAGCATCGGCCCGAGCGTCGACATCAGCAACCAGGTCAGCCTCGGACTCGGCAACGTCGCGGCGCGCAACATCGGCTCGATCTCGACCGGCTACATGACGACGCTTGTCTCAGGAGGCGCCAACAACCTGGTGAACGGCAACCTGCAGGACGCGCAGAAGGTCATCGACGAGTCGATCACGCAGATCGCGCGCCTCCGGGGGCGCATCGGCGCACTGCAGAAGAACGTGATCGAATCGACCATCCGCGCCCTGGGCGTCACCCTCGAGAGCACCACCGCCGCGGAAAGCTCCATCCGCGACACCGACTTCGCCGCCGAGACCGCATCGCTGACGCGGGCGCAGATCCTGGTCAGCGCGGGGACGAACGTCCTGACGATCGCGAACGCCCAGCCGCAGTCCGCCCTCGCGCTGCTCGCTTAGCGCGAGCAGCGGGAGCAGGGAGCGAGGAGCAGGTTATTTCCGCATCTCTGTCGATTCACATGGACCTTTCGTCCGCGCTTCGCGTAGTAACGTGAAGATGGGCAAGTCTCCGGCGTTCGGTCGGGCACCGGACGCGCCGGCGACGGCCACGGACGGTTCGACAACTCACACTTCAGTGCAGAGCAGAGCAGAAGGGACGGCGCGGTCGCTGCCGCGCCTCGCTACTGATTCGTTCGGGCGCCCGGCAGGTGGTCCGGGCGCCGCCTTGCATCTTTCGCCGCTTTCGAGCGCGACCTGAAGCGCGCACGCGATTCCTGCGCGACGCGACAGGCAGCGCGGTGGTGGCGCGGTGGCCTCGGCACAACGAAAGGAGCACGAACATGTCCCCACGATTCATGACGCTGCTGATTGCGGTGGTGATCCCGGCCTGGCCGTGCGCGCCGGTCGGCGCCGACGGCTTCAACCTCGAGGACAAGGCATCGAGCGCGTTCGTCAACGCGCCGGGGATCACCGGCGCGACCGGATTTCCGTACGAAGGACCGTCGGGCAATACCAGCCTGCGCCGCAACGACCCGGAGGATCGTCCGCCCGACCGACCGCGGAAGGACTACATCGAGGACATGGAGCGGCAGTGGTACTGGCTGGGCGTGGACGGCGACGCCGCGCGACCGATCGAGGATTTCGGCACGTCGGCCGGCACGGGACTGCTCGCGCACGAAGACCTCGACCTCGACGGGGACCTTGACCGGCTGCAGTTTCAGTACTTCGACGACAACACGCTGATCCGCGTGCAGTACCGCCTGATCGGCAGCGCGTATCCGCATCCGCACAACATCCGGAGCGGTTTCGCCAACACGATGCTGCGCACGATCGGCGTGATCAACTTTGATGACGTCAAGCACGCATACGGCCTGTACACGATGACGGATCTCGCCCTGACAGGCATCGTCGATACGGTGACCGGCGAGATTACGCACGATCCCACGCTGGGAGAGCGGATCGCGACGGGGCCTGCCGTGGTCCCGATCGTCCACGAACGGATCGTTCAGTCAGACTGGCATCCAGCGGCAGGCGAGATCTCGAACGCCGTCACGACCTACCTCTCGTCTCCCGGCGCGCCTCACTACATGCTGGTCAGCGATGATTCGCTCGTGCCCTTCATCGAAGCCGGCGGTACGCTGACCGACAATCCCTCGGTGCTGGATCCGAAGATTCCGAATACCGGCGAGGACATGCAGTTCGCCCTGCAGTGGGATTTCAAGCTCGATCCCGGCGGCTCATTCGTCATCACCGAGTCTCTCATGATCATCCCGGAGCCGACCACGCTGAGCATGCTCCTCATCCTGACCGCGACGCGCCGACGGCGGCGCCCACGCCGCTGAACCCGCTCCGCATCTCGCCCCCCGCGCCAGGTTGCGTTATCATTCCGCCCCAACCATGCCGAGAGCCCCATCGCGACCCCCGGCGCGCCTGGCCCTGGACGACGGCAGCGTCTTCGAAGGTGTCGCATTCGGCGACCTCACGCCGAGGACCATCGACGGGGAGGTCTGCTTCAACACCTCCCTGACGGGCTACCAGGAGATCCTGACGGATCCATCCTACGCAGGGCAGATCATCACCATGACCTGCCCGCAGATCGGCAACTACGGGGTCAACGAGATCGATCTCGAGTCCGCCGGCATCCACGCGCGGGGTTTCGTCGTGCGGGAGCTGTCGCACCGGGTCAGCAACTTCAGAGCCGACTCGAGCCTCGAAGAATGGCTCGAGCGAAACGCCGTCACCGGCATCGAGGGCATCGACACCCGCGCGCTGACCCGCAAGCTGCGCGTTCAGGGGGCGATGAACGGGGTCCTTTCGACGGATCCGGCCCTGAGCCATGCCGATCTGCACGATCGCGCCGTCGCCGCCCCCGGTCTGGTGGGCATCGACCTCGTAAAGACCGTCAGCCGCAGCGAGCCGGGTCGCTGGAGCGAGGATCTGGGCGGATGGGCCCCGATCCAGGGGCCGGTCCAGGCCGCTGAAGACCGGCTGAAGATCGTCGCCATCGACTGCGGCGCGAAGCACAACATCCTCAGGCACCTCGTCGATATCGGGGCCGAGGTGGCGGTGCTGCCGTACACCGCCCCGCCCGAGCAGATCCTCGAGCACGGCCCGGACGGGCTGTTCGTCTCCAACGGGCCCGGCGACCCCGCGGCGGTCGGCCGCACGATCGAGAACCTCGCGCATCTTCGCGGAAAACTGCCGATATTCGGCATCTGCCTGGGCCACCAGCTGCTCAGCCACGCCCTTGGCGCAAGGACCTATAAGCTGCGGTTCGGGCACCGCGGCGGCAACCACCCGGTGCAGAACCTCCACACCGGCAAGGTCGAGATCACCAGCCAGAATCACGGGTTCGCCGTCGATATCGACAGCCTGGAGCAGGCCGGAGCGACCCCCACCCACATCAACCTGAACGACCGGACCCTGGAGGGCTTCCACCACCGCGAGGAACCCGTGTTCGCGGTCCAGTATCACCCCGAGGCCAGTCCCGGCCCGCATGACGCCCGGTACCTCTTCGACTGCTTCCGGGAAATGATCCGGACCGGGGTCAGCCCCGGCGGCGAGGCCATGGATACGGCCCAGCGGACCAGGAACCGAGTCGAACAGAACGGAAACGGCTCCTGAGCTTTCGATGCCACCGTCAGGACCGGGATTTTCCCCCCGAGACGCCGTGAACGCGGCGATCCGGACCGGCCTCACGGCCGGAATGCGGCGAAAAAGTCCGAGAAAAAACGCTCCCGGAGCGGGGTAGTTCCTCGACAATTCACTGTAAACCTCTACAATTACGCCAATTGAACGAAAAATGTCCGATTTGAGTTTTTTTGGGATTTTCAGAGGATACGGGTTGACATTCCTTCCATACGCCGGTAAAGTCTTAGGTAATGGGCAAGTTTCGCGAGAGCGAAGCACTCGTTTGTAGCGGAAAGTAGTGGACATCGAGTCGAATTTTGGAAGGTTGATGAAGGCCGCCGCCATATTTGAGTGGGCTACTCAAGCGTGGACGCGGTAAATTGGGCTGAGCCCGGCGCAGACTGACAAACGGGAAAGTAGGCGCAGGCTCGGATTGAAAGCAGACGGACAGTACGACAAACGTCGTCAAAACTGAATATCGAAAGGAAAGCCGATCGGCCGGCGCTTGGCGTCCGGACTGGTTGACCCTGGTCGATTTGGAATCGACTCGGAGGCACTCGGAGGCACTGTAGTACGGGCGACCCCTTTTCGGGGCGTTCTGCAAGGAAAAGGAGCGGTAGCAATGACGGATCGCACTGGGCGGAATCAAGTGGGAGTCGGGAGATCCAGGAAAGCGATGGGGACCTTGATTGCGGGCCTGGTGCTCAGCCTGACGGTGATGACGGGCCAGGCCGGCGCCGTCACGATCTCGGATTCACTGGCCGCGATCTCCACGGCTTCGGCCGAGGTGGCCGGCACCAGCATCACCAGCTGGATCAGTAACGGAACCGAGCACCACGGTCTGGGCGCTTCCTACTGGTACAGAGTCGGCGACTCGGGTCCGGAGGCCCTGGTCAGCAGCCTGCCTCTGATCGGCGGGCCGACCGTTTCCGGCAACACGTTCAATGCGAGCTACGGAAACGCCGATTTCACGATTGACTTCGAGGTGATGGTGTCGTCCGCCGGCAACATCTCCACGCTTCCGGTGACGCTTGACGTGACCAGCCACAGCGACAATCTCGAGCTGCACCTCTTCGAGGTTCACGATCTCGACCTGACGACGTCCACCTTGGGTGACGTGCTCGGCTTCGTCCCGATCGGGCCGCCGCCGGCCCCGCCGCAGCCGAACGACATCGTCCAGACGGACGGTTTCTCGACGTTCAGCGGGAACTCCGAGGTGCTCGGTGGGTCGCCGAACGTGTTCCCGTCTCACTGGCAGCTTGATACGGCCGCCGCTCTGTCGGCGCTCATGGCTGACGGCAGCGCCACGACGCTGGCCGACACGCCTGCGGACAGTTCGACCACCGTGGGGCCCGATGCGGCCTTCGCCTTCCAGTGGGACACCGCTCCGCTCGCCGCAAATGACAGCTTCCAGCTGATCATTCGCAAGCAGCTCGACGGTGCTTTGATTCCGGAGCCCGTGACCGGGTTCCTCGGCCTCCTGAGCATTGCGGCCCTGGGAAGTTGCGTGACGGCCCGTCGCCGGACCGTGGCGTAGACGAGAGACTTCAGTAGTGAACGGAAGAAACGGAGTTTGCAGAGTCATGAAGACGACCAAGGAAGAGTTCGGTTCAACGCGAGAACGGAGAGTAAACGTGAATGCAACCCTTGTGAATCGGAAGTCGGTGCTGGGTATTTTGGGCGGGATCCTCACGGTAGCGCTCATCTGCAGCCCTGCAAACGCATCGAACTTTGACCTGAAGGACGGCGCTTCGACCGCGGTGATCAACGCGGTCGGCGTTGGCGGCGGCACCGGACCCAGTTCGGGTGCTGCGGGCAACAACAGCATCCGTCGTAACGACCCAACCGCCAACACCGGCGGTCTGCCCACGAGGGGCCACCTCGAGGACATGGAGCAGCAGTGGTACTGGATCGGCGTTGACGGCGGCGCTCCGTCTTCGATCGACAACGTCGGTGGTGGTGCACTCAGCGAATACGACGACGTGGACGGTGACGGCGACAACGACCGCCTTCGTTTCACCTACGAGGACAGCGACACGATCATTCGTGTCCAGTACAAGCTGATCGGCAGCGAGTACCCGAATCCGAACAACCCGAATTCGGGCTATGCCGCGACGATGCTGCGTACCGTCGAGATCATCAACCTCTCGGGCATCCAGCACGAGTACAACCTCTTCAGCCTCTCCGATCTGGCCCTGACTGAATTCGTCGGCATCGGCCATGACCCGCTGATCGACGAGAAGGTCGAGCTCGAGGCGTCCCCGGCCGGCGGCCTTGACGAGCGTATCCGCCAGTCCGACTCGGCCGCGATCGTGGGTGAGATTTCCAGCGCCACGACTTCGTTCCTGGCCCTGAACACGCCCGTGAAATACAGGATCGTCGACGACAACTCGCTGATCGCCTTCATCGAGGCCGACAATGACCTCGACGACAGTGGCAATCCGACCGATCCGGCCGGTTCGCAGACCGGCGAGGACATGCAGTTCGCCACCCAGTGGGATTTCAAGCTCGATCCGTTCGAGTCCTTCGTGGTGAACGAGTCGCTGATCATCGTGCCTGAGCCGGGCACCATGAGCCTGTTCGGCCTGCTCGCGACCTTCGCGGCCCTCCGTCCGCGACGCCGCTGAGCAAAAAGACCCGTTCTCGCTCAACCTTGGGAGCTGCAAGCCCCGCGACTTCGGTCGCGGGGCTTTTCTCTGCGCCGAACCTGCCCAGACGTTGGAGCCCCACCAGCCCTGCCAGCGGGCTCCCCCCGTGCCGGGTCCCGGTCAACTGCCGTATCGGTCGGACCGATAGTGAACCGGAGGCGGCCCGACCCCCATGGTCCGATATAAGCTCCTTCTCGCCGACGACGAACCCCACGTCACGCACCTGCTGGCTCGCCGCTTCGCGGCAGAGGGCATGGAGGTGATGGTCGCGGACGATGGCCAGCAGGCCTTCGATCTCGCCTGCGAATCAGTCCCTGACGTCATCGTGAGCGACTTCCAGATGCCGATTCTCGACGGCTACGAGATGGCCGTCCGCCTGAGCGTCAACCCCGCCACGGCCTCGATCCCCATCCTGATGCTGACCGCGCGGGGTCACAAGCTCACCCAGGAGCAGATCGCCAGTACGAGCATCAGGCTCCTGATGTCCAAGCCCTTTAGTGCCCGCGACCTCGTGGCCGGCGTCAGATCGCTCCTGCCCGCGGCATCCGCCGCAGCGTAGCCAGAGGGTTTCTTGAGCACCTCCGTCAAATCGCGCCCGACGCACCGCGAGCTGGCCCGCCACTGCATGGAGATGGGCCTGCTCACGTGGCACCTGGTGCGTGACGAATTCAATGAGCCGGACCTCGACGGCTGCGGACGCAGGTGGTGCCGGTCACCCAGGGCCCGCGGCCTGGTCCGTGACGCACTCGAGTCCTGGCTGTCCGAACCTTCACCGAATCGACGTGAGATCGCGGAGGGGGCCGCCTTCGCCCCGTTCGTGCACGAGCACGGCGCCCACCGGTTCGGTGTATCCGCAGTGCTCCTCGCCGACGAACGATTCCTCGAGAGCGACCTGTTCCGCGGAATCTGCGCCTCGGCCGCGGTCGCCAGGGACGAGGCCGCGGAAGCCCTTCAGCCTCATCTCGTCCGGTCCGACGCGCTCGGCCTGGAGCGACTCCTGCACGATCACCACCGCACGCTCATCGAAGCCGCTCGCAACGAGGTGGCCCTCGACACGTTCAGCGACGAACTGGCCCAGTCGTACGAAGAGATCGCCCTGTTCTATCGGCTGGGGCGATCGATGACGCAGACTTCCGATCCGCTGCAGTTCGTCGAGCAAACCTGCCACGAGGTCTGCCAGACGCTCCCGTTCGACTGGATCTGCGTGATCTTCACCCGGCCGAACCGATTCGTCGCAGCCCTCTCCGGACGGCAGTTCCTCGCTGGATCGCACCAGGCTCCACGGCTGGCGTTCGAACTGGAGGTCGCCGCACAGCTCAAATCCATGCAGGTTGGAGAACGCCCTGCCCTGCTCGCCTCGGACGAGTCCGGACTTCCGGCCCTCGTCGGCGCGGAGGTGATCGCGAACCCGATCACCCACGACGGCAAGGTGGTCGGGGCCATTCTCGCCGGCAACAAGACCGGCCCGGATCCCGAGGTGCGCAGCGCCGAGATGAACTTCCTCGAGGCCTCCGCCGACCTGCTGGGGATCTACCACGAGAACATGGCTCGCTTCACCGAGCAGCGCAGCCTGTTCCTGGGCACGCTGGGCGCCCTGACCGCTTCGATCGACGCCAAGGATCGGTACACCCGCGGCCACTCGGAGCGCGTGGCACTGCTCGCCGGACTTCTCGCCGGCGCGGCGGGCTTCGACACGGAGACAGTCGAGTGCTATCGGATCGGCGGCCTCGTGCACGACGTCGGCAAGATCGGCATCCCGGAAGCGGTGCTCTGCAAGAAGGGGCGGCTCACGGACGAGCAGTTCGCTCAGATCCAGCAGCACCCCGTGATCGGGCACCAGATCCTCAAGGACATCCCGCCGCTGGCGCGGGTCCTGCCCGGCGTGCTCCACCACCATGAGAAGTGGGACGGCTCCGGTTATCCCTATGGGCTCTCGGGTGAGCGGATTCCCCAGATCGCGCGCGTCCTCTGCGTCGCGGACTCCTTCGATGCGATGAGCTCCACGCGCTCCTATCGCCCGGGCATGCTCCGTGAGCGTGTCATCGCGGAGTTCGACGACTGCGCAGGGACCCATTTCGACCCGGAGTGGTGCCGCATGATCCCGAAGATCGATCTGACCCGGTACGACGAGCTGGTCGCACGGACCGCCGTCACCCGGGATGCAGCCTGATCCGCGCATGAAAAAGGCCCTCGCGGCTGTCGCGAAGGCCTTCTTGTGATTCAGGATTGGCGGCAGCGGTCAATACGTGTTGAACGCGATGCCCTCGAAGTCGAGTTCGGTCGCCACCAGAGCGGCCTTGATGTCGCCCGTCGTCGCGTTGTAGTCCCAGGCGAGACCTGCCCCCGTGCCGGAGCCGACCGCCTTGAGGCCCTTCTTGGTGCCGACGGGAATCTCGGGCACGGCCTTCAGGTAGGGCCCGTAGATGACACCGGTCGAGCTCACGGGCGTCGCCGACACGACCGTACCGTCGACATTGCTGAACTTCGTGAGCTGCTCGACGATGTCGGGCGTCGTGCCGAGCGTGGGATTGCGCCCCTCGTGCTCGGCCCGATAGAGCTCGATCGAGCTGCGGAGCACCGCGAGGCTGCCCTTGAGGGAGATGCCGCCGGCGTTGTTGACGCCGCGTGTCATCCGCGGAATCGCAATCGCGGAGATGACTCCGATAATCACGACGACGATGACCAGCTCGATGAGGCTGAAACCGGCGAAGCGGCGAGATCTTGATCGATGCATTAGACTCACTCCTTCAGGACGGTCCGGTGGTGCGGTGTTAGGCCATGTAAGGCCTATGGCAACATCGACCACGCAGACGTCGCTCTTGAGGTGAGATCGCTCCGGGTACGATTCGGCGCTGCAATGGAGGGATGCGCCCCAATCCTGTTCGGCAGGGATTTTGCCGAGCCTTTTCGATCGCGTACGCGCTGCCGAGCCGGGCCGTTCGCGGCCCGAAGTGCCTGTAGGCGCGTGCCGACTCCGGGCCGAATACGGCCCGAAGTGCCTGCAGGCGCGTGCCGACTCCGGGCCGAGTACGGCCCGTCTCGGCAACGCAATGCGAACCACCAGGGACGCGGACGCCACAGTCGGGTTTGCACGCGAAACCCGTGCCGGTCAGGGAGAAAGCTGGTTCGCCTGCAGGGCGAGCGTCGCTACCTCTTCGCCGTCGCTGAATCGCGCGGCCTTTTCGGTCACGTTGATGAGTTTGAAGCCGTTGATCTTCTGACCGACGCGGACGGCACGACCGTCGACCATGGCCAGCCCCTGCCGCCCCACGAGGACGCCGGACAGCTGATGGCGGGCCGCGAACTGCTCGGCCCGGGAGATGGCCGGAGCGGCCTGCCTTACGGGCTCCGCCGGAAGGCTGATCCAGTCCGGAGCGTCCAGGAACACTCCGCCGATGTCCGCAACGGGAACCTCGTGATCCGTGGCGAGCGTCTCGAGCCGCTCTGCCAGGCTCGGACCGGGGTCGATCTGAATCGAAGGCACCGGTTGTGCGGCCGCCGGCGTCGCTTCCGGCCCTGCCGCGATCTCCGGTGCGGCCGCGGCCATCAACAGCGGAGCGGCCTCTGCGGTCGCGGGGCTCGATGCCGCTCCGCCCAGCCATAACCTGTCGATAGCCAGGCAGGCGAGCGACAGGCACATCACCGCGACGTAGACCTTCTGGCTCTTGGTGAGTTTCATGACGAAGCAAGCAAACGATTCAGCAGGCACCGATGCAAATCGGATCCGAAAAAAAAAAAGCCTGATTCCTCGACCGTCCTGGTCAGACACAATCCTGTTCGGCACGGATTCCGCGGTGCGTTCATCGGGATCGCCTCACCGATCCGGGCCGGGGACGGCCCGGCTCGGTAACGCAAGTCGAAGCGTCCGTGCCGAACAGGATTGCGACCGTCGCCATCCATGGATCTCGAACCGAAGGCAATGCGGTCACGATCATCGGGGCCTATCATGACCGCCGTCGTCAGACCCGCGATCCGATCATGACGCTCGGCCATCCCCCGATCACTGCCCCTTCCGATGTCGCCGCCGTGCCCGCCGCCGGCGGCGCGTCGTGGTCGACGAGCGACGCCGCGCAGCTATACGCCGTGGACCGATGGGGACAGGGCTACTTCGCCATCGGCGATCACGGGCACCTGACGGTGCGCCCCGAGGGGGATCCGGCCCGCGCGATCGATCTGAAGCGCCTCGTCGACGACCTGCGGGCACGCGACCTGCACCCGCCATTGCTGATCCGCTTCGCCGACATTCTCCAGCATCGTGTCAACCACATTCACCGCGCGTTCGAGACCGCGATCCGCGACAACGAGTTCCGCGGGCGCTACCAGTGCGTCTATCCGATCAAGGTCAACCAGCAACGGCACGTCGTCGAGGAGATCCTGAACGTCGGCCGGTCCTTCGACATGGGCGTCGAGGCCGGCAGCAAGCCCGAGCTGCTCGCGGTCATGGCGACCGTCCGCGACGACGACACGCTGATCATCTGCAACGGCTTCAAGGACGATGCGTTCATCGAGGCGGTGATCCTCGCCGCCAAGATCGGCAAGCGCGTCATTCCCGTCGTCGAGAAGTTCAGCGAGCTTCGCCTCATCGCACACTACGCGAAGCTGCATGACGTCAAGCCCGCCATCGGCATCCGCGCGAAGCTGCTGACCCAGGGCCGGGGCCGATGGGAGCAGTCCAGCGGATTGCGGTCGAAGTTCGGGCTGTTCACGTCCGAGATGATCGAGGCTCTGCAGTTCCTGCGCGACCACGACATGGCGGATTGCCTTCGCCTCCTGCACTTCCACCTCGGCAGCCAGGCCCAGGACATCACGACCGTCAAGAGCGCGATCGGCGAGCTCGCCCGGCTCTACGTCGAGCTGACGCGGATGGGCGCGGCGCTCGAGTACATCGACGTCGGCGGCGGCCTCGGCGTCGATTACGCGGGATCGAAGAGCAACTTCGAATCGAGCGTCAACTACAGCCTCGAGGAATACGCCTCGAACGTGGTGTTCCACGTCCGCGAGGTGTGCGACCAGGCCGGCGTCGCGCATCCGACGATCATCAGCGAGTCCGGCCGGGCGCTCGTCGCCTACCACAGCGTGCTGATCGTCAACGTGTCGGACTGGAGCGGCTTCGACCGCTTCGAGGTGCCCGAGACGCTGCCGGACCCCGACCTGGCGCCGCAACCGCTGCGCAATCTCTTCGACACCCATCGCGAGCTCGATGCGGACAATTACAGCGAGTTCTATTTCGACGCCCGGCTGGCCTGGGACCAGATCCTCGACCTGTTCAAGCTCGGTTACTGCACGATCGAGCAGCGCGGGCTGGCCGAGCGGCTCTATTTCACGATCTGCTCGCGCGTGTTCGCGATGGTGCGGGACCTCGATCCGATCCCCGAGGACTTCGCGCACCTCGAGCGGATGCTCGCTGACACCTATTTCTGCAACTGGTCGGTGTTCCAGTCGCTGCCTGACAGTTGGGCGATCGATCAGCTGTTTCCGGTCATGCCCATCCATCGCCTGGGCGAGCGCCCGACCTGCCGGGGCACGCTCGCCGACATCACCTGCGATTCGGACGGCCGCGTCGACCGGTTCATCGGCCCCCACGAGGTCCGCCCCGTGCTCGATCTGCATCCCTGCACCGGCGGCGACTACTACCTGGGCATCTTCCTGGTCGGCGCCTACCAGGAGATCCTCGGCGACATGCACAATCTCCTCGGCGACACGACGGCGATTCACGTCTCGCTCGCCGACGATGGCGCGCCGCATATTGATGAAGTCGTCAAGGGCGACACCGTCCGCGAGGTGCTTCACTACGTGCAGTACTCGGCGGACGAGCTGCTCCGTTCGATGCGCCGCAAGATTGAGCGATCACTGCGCGAGAAGCGCCTGACGCTCGAGGAGTCGCGCCGGCTGCTCCAGTTCTACGAATCCGGCCTGAACGGCTACACCTATCTCTCGCACCCGTCGTAGCTGAAGTCGCCAGACTTCAGAGGACCGCGCACGGGGCAACCCTGGATGTCCCGTGCGCGTGCTTCTGAAGTCTGGCGACTTCAGCTACGGGCCTGGGACGCAATCTCGCGCTCGGTGGCTGGGGTCGAGCGCAGCGAGCCCCCAGTCAGATTCGGAGAGCGAGATCCCGTAACGCCACGCGCGTGCTGCCTCGCGCGCCCCGGCATCGGCGCTCAATCCACCAGGCTCGAACTCTCACCGGGCAGATGCACCACGACCCCCGCGTCCGTTCGGACGACCAGCCCCTCGCGCGGGTCGATGTCCACGGCCTGTCCCCGAACGATGCGGCCGTCGTGGCGCAGGGCGACCCGGCGGCCGATCAGGGCGCTGCGTCGTCGCCATTCCGCGGCCAGCTGAGCCGTATCCGGTTCGCGCAGCGCCTTTTCGACGCCCAGGATCACGGCGGCGAGCACCGCGAGGCGGTCGACGTCGAGGCCGTGCATCGCGAGGCTGGTCAGCGTGTCGCGCAGCGGCGGCGTCGTATCGGGGATGCGATCTTCGGTGAGCGAGACGTTGACGCCGATGCCGATGACCGCGGCGCGCCGGTGGCCGGCCGTGAACTGCTCGACGAGGATGCCCGCGAGCTTGCGCCGGCCCGCGAGCAGATCGTTGGGCCACCTGACGTCGAGCTCGGGAGCGCGCCCGGCACATGCCGCGTCGATCCCCCGCGCCGTGCCGATGACGCTTGCGAGCATCAACCGGTCGACAGTCATGGACGGATCGCGCTGCGGCGCGACGTACGCGCGGCTGAAGAGGATGGCCGTGCCGGGCGGCGCCTGCCAGCGACGACCGAGCCGGCCGCGGCCGGCAGTCTGCTCGTCGGCGATGTAGATCGATCCATCGGATCCGGCGCCTTCCGCCTCGATGGCCGTGCGGACGAGATCCTGGGTGCTCGACGTTTGCGCGTAGACCGCCCGAACGCGCGCCGACGCGCCGGATTCGTCGCGGGCCAGTCGCCATTCGAGGTAGTCGGACCAGGTCGCGATGCCGCTCGATCGCAGGCGGACGCCCTGCTGGGGGTGTCGGTCGATCCGGCAGCCCGCATGGACAAGCGTTTCGAGATCGCGGTTGACGGCGGTCAGCGGCCGCGCGAGTCGGGCGGCCAGGTCATGGACCGGGATGAAACCGTCGCGGTTGAGCAGGTGGTCGAGGAGGACGGGATCCGGCGGAGCTTCTGAATGCTGGTTTTCGGATTTGATTCGTGGTTTCACGACGCCACGTCCAGCGCAAGATCCAGCGCCGGCGCGGAGTGGGTGAGGGCGCCGACGGAGATCAGGTCGACGCCGGCGCGGGCGACTTCGGCGACCGTGGACAGGTCGATGCCGCCGCTGGCTTCGAGCTGTACGTTCGGCGCGAGACGGTCCCGCATTTGCACGGCCTGCCGCATCGTCGCCGGCGGCATGTTGTCCAGGAGCACCCGGTCCGGCGAGCATCCGAGCACCCGCTCGAACTGATCGAGGTCGTCGACCTCGACCTCCACGAAAGACGGCGCCGGGGTCGCGGAGCGGGCTCTTTCGATGGCGGCGGTCAGCTCGGACTCGAGCCGGTCCCGCGGAATGTGCGCCAGATGGTTGTCCTTGACGAGGACGGCGTCGTACAGCCCGATGCGGTGGTTCTCGCCGCCACCGCAGACGACTGCGTACTTCTGCAGGGCGCGGAGCCCGGGAATCGTCTTGCGGGTGTCGCAGATACGGGCGTGCGTGTCGGCGACCGCCTCGACGAACCGCGCGGTCATCGTCGCGATCCCCGACAGGTGCGTCATGAAGTTCAGGGCGATGCGCTCGGCGGCCAGGACGCTCCTCAGCGATCCGGTCATGGTCGCGATCACGGTGCCCGGTGACAGAACGGCGCCGTCGGTCGCGCGGACCTCGAGCTCGATGGCCGGGTCATAGGCCCCGGCCAGGTCCGGCAGCAGCGCAGCGCCGCACAGACGGCCCGCCGACCGGGCGACGAACCGGGCCGCGCTTCGCCGCGCAGGATCGATCAGGCATGCGCTCGTGGCGTCGTGACGGTCCGGGCCGAGATCCTCCTCGACGGCGCGTCGAATCAGCCGATCCAGATCGGCGTCGAGAAGATGTGATTCCTGCTCTTCGATGGGGTCGTTCACCGGTGATCGACCAATAAGGACGCTGACAGTCTATCCCCCCGCGGCGCGCCCCGGATCCGTAGCTGAAGTCGCCAGACTTCAGACGCCCGCGCAGAGGACATCAAGCGGAGCGGGTCGAGGCCGCGGGCGACTATAATCGGTCGTCGAGATTCGGACGCGTCGCGCCGCAGGATTGCCAGATGATCCAGATCATGATCGTTCTCGGAATCCTGGGCTGGCTGCTGCTCCTGTTCGTCGTGACCTGGGCGCTGTCCAGTCCGAAGCGTGACGACGATCGCCGACCCACGACGCGGGAGATCGAGCGGTTCTTTCGCGGCTCCTGAAGATCATCTCGCCTGAAGTCCGGCGACTTCGGCTACGTTGCCAGCTCGACCAGCACGGCGAGGCCTTTCTCGAGCATCTCGTCGTCGCACGCGTAGCTGATCCTGAAGTGCGTATCCCGATTGGAGAACACGCTGCCCGGAATGATCAGCAGCCCCCGCTGCACTGCCTGCTCGACGAAACGCGACGCCGTCAGGCCGAGATGCGGCGGCACCTCCGGGAAGGCGTAAAACGCTCCGCCGGGTCGTGTCACCTGGTAGGCGCCCGAAAGGCGCTCGATGACGCGGTCGCGCCGGATCCGGTACTGCTCGACCATGCCGGACATGTCCTGGTCGAGGGCGACGACCCCGCCAAGCTGCGCCATCGAGGGGGCGCACACGAACGTGTACTGCTGGAGCTTGGTCATCTGATCGACGATGGGACGCGGTCCCGCGGCGTAGCCAAGGCGCCAGCCCGTCATCGCGTAGGTCTTGGAGAACCCGCGCAGCAGCAGCAACTGGCTTCCATAGGCGGCGGGTGACGGCGCGTGCATCGCCCCCGACGCACGCGGCACCTTCTCGTAGCAGAACTCGTCATAGATCTCGTCGGACACCAGGAGCAGCCCGTGCGCCTCGGCCAGCTCCGCCAGCGCGTGGCACGATGCATCGGTGACGACGACGCCGGTCGGATTCGACGGCGAGCTGAACAGGAGCATCCGGGTCCGCGGCGTGATCAGCGGCGCGACCCGCTCCGCGGTCAGCTGGAAATCAGGGTACGTGTCGACGTAGACCGCCGTGGCGCCGGTAAGCGTGACGAGGTGACGGTACATCACGAAGTACGGATCGGGAAGAAGCACCTCGTCGCCGGGCCCCGCGCAGGTCAGCAGCGCGAGCAGCAGTCCGCCCGAAACCCCGGAGGTAACGAGGATCTCGTTGTCCCCGTCGCGCAGCGGCGCATCCCAGTTCGGCAGTTCGCCCGAGAGCGATTCGGCGACGCGCTCCTTCAGCTCGCGCGTGCCCTGCGTGACGGTGTATCGGTTGAACCCCTTGCGGATCGCCGCGATCGCCTCCTCCTTGACGGCCTCGGGCACGTCGAAGTGCGGCTGTCCGATCGACAGGTTGATCGGGTCCTCGAGGTCGGCGGCCAGGTCGAAGACCCGGCGGATTCCCGAGGCGTCGATCGCGCGGACGCGCTCCGTCACGAAGGATTCAGGATCGAATGGCATGGCACCGGTCGGCGCGGTTGGTCAGGAGGCCGCCTCTTCGGTCGGGGCGGCATCGCCTTCGACCGCTTCGGCCGGATCGGCCTTCTTGGTCTTGCCGCCGGTGACGACCTTGCGATTGGCGACCTTGGGCAGTCCGAGGACCTCGTCCTCGTCGGCATTGAAGCCCCCCGACGTGCTGAGCTTCTCGAGCCGCTCGGCCCGGGTCAGGACGTTGCGATGCTTGGCCAGGCCGCTTCCGCTCTTGAGGCTTGAATCGAGACTCATGGTGTGGTCACCCGTCATGGCGCCCGGGAGGCGCGTGGTCGCTGCGGCCCGGGACCTTCCTGGGCCGCCGGGTCATTCGAGCCCGGCATTATACGGTTCCGCCCGCATCATTGAAAATTCGTCCGCTCCGCCGTGATTGACCTTCCAGCTCCGCCCGAGCCGCTTGAGCCGCCCCATCCGATCGTGCCAGGCGTCCGTACCGACCTCGTCCGGCTCGAACCCCATCAGGTCGACCAGCTGCAGATCGCCGTTGGCCAGCGGCTCGATCGCCGTCTCCACGCCGTTGCGACGCAGGAAACGGGCGCAATGCAGTGCGAGCTTCAGGGACTCGGACGGTCGCCGCTGGTTCACCGGAAAGGCCGTAAGGACGAAGTAGCGCCGACCGGCCACCTGGGGCCAGTCGTACCCCTCCGGCACCAGCGCCGGTGCCGCGGGCCCGACCTGCTCAACGTCCGCCGTCCCGCGCGCCTGGCCAACCCAGTAGGCGAGCGCGACCAGACCGAGGACGCCTGCGCCGATCAGGATCGCGAAACCGCGGGGGATCCGTACGACGATCGGATTACGGGTCCGCGCCAGCCACCGGGCGATCAGCGATTCGTCCTGGTCCGGACCCGCCACCGTTTCGCCTGCATCACCGCGCTGCGGCGCGCCGACCGAACGGCGGCCTCCCAGCACTTCGTACGGCGGAAGCTCTCGCGACCTGCGCGCCATAGTCTGATTCTATTCCCCGTGACTCGTTACTCGCTACTCGCACCTGCGACCCCGATCGCGCTCGCGGTCGCGTGGCTGGCGATGTGGCTGATGCTGAGCCACCATTCGTCGATGCCCAGTCCCGCGGCGATGTCGGCGCTGGCGCCCGAAAGCTCGATCACGGGTCGCCCCGCGTCGTTGCGCAGGATCTCCGCGTCGGTCCACCGCATGCCGGGGCGAAGGCCGGTGCCGAGCACCTTGAACACGGCTTCCTTGGCCGCAAATCGCCCCGACAGAAACTGCACACGCTGCTTCAGATCTTCCGCGAGCACCATCTCGCGCTTCGTGTAGCACCGCTGCAGGAACTTTTCGCCCTGCCGGTCGAGCAGCCGCTCGATCCGCGCGGTCTCGATGATGTCGATGCCGTGCCCGAGGATTCTCATGGGATGAGGTTTCCGCCGGTCCGGGTGGATGCGTCGCGCGCCGGGCGTTGGGATTCCCCCCGCCTCACGTTCCGAACATCCGATCCCCGGCGTCGCCCAGGCCGGGCACGATGAATCCGGAGTCGTTGAGGGCGCGGTCGAGGGCGCCGGCGACGATGGCCACCGCGGGATATTCCCGGCCCATCCGTTCGACCCCCTCCGGCGCCGCGACCATGCACACGACGGTGACGGCTCCGTGGTCCCGCGCATCGAGGCGACGAATCGCCTCGATGACGCTGCCGCCGGTCGCGAGCATGGGATCGATCACGAACACCGGGCCGCTAGCCGCCTCGGCGGGGATCTTCTGGTAGTACCCGACCGGCTGCAGGTTCGATTCGTCCCGGAACAGGCCGACGTGGCCGACGATGGCGTCCGGAAGCACGTCGAGCGCTCCGTCCGCCATGACCAGGCCGGCCCTCAGGATGGGCACGATCACCAGCGGGTAGGCCAGCCGCCGGGTGGTCATGGCCTCGATCGGCGTCTCGATCGTCTCGTCCTGGGTCGGCAGCCCGCGCGCCGCCTCGTAAGTCAGCAGGGCTCCGAGGCGCCGGACGACATGACGAAACCGGCCGGGCCTCGTCTCCCGGCTGCGTGCTTCGGCCAGCAGATCGGCGACCACCGGATGCTCGATGACGTTCAGATTCGGAATCGCGCTCATGCGATGTAGACGGGGATTACAGGCTCACCGGCTCGCGCCGCGCAGAAAAAAAGCCGGACGAGGCGAATAAGACAATCAGAATAATGACTGTGAAGAGTTCCTCGACCGGCCACTGACTTTCTACCGCTCCATGATCGTTTCGCGAATAGGCACCTCCTTTCTGTATACCGTCCGTCAACATAATTTTCACTGCACCCCAGGGCGAAGTCAAGAAACATTCCCTGTTTTTTGTATTTTTCGCATCTTATCACCCCCCGTCGCGAGCCCTCGGAGCGTTTCGAGGTTGACGGCGTCCCATGGGCGGCCGTCCGGCGCGTCCTCCTTGGCGGTTTCCAGTATCTTCGGGACTTTCCTGAACTTACGGAGATTCACGAGGACGGCGAATGCGTCCAGGCTCACGTGGCCGTGCCCGATGTGCTCGTGTCGATCCACCCGCCTGCCTCGCGGCACCTTCGAGTCGTTGAGGTGAATGACCCTGACCCGGTCGAGTCCCAGGACCTCATCGCACTCCGCGAGGACGCGCCGACAGCCGGCGCGGCTGGTGAGATCGTACCCGGCGGCAAGCATGTGGGCGGTGTCCAGGCAGACCCCCAGGCGCTGCGGCTCGTCCACCAGGTCGATGATCCGCCTCAGGTGATCGAACTCGAAACCGAGGCTGCTGCCCTGCCCGGCCGTGATCTCGAGGCAGGTCAGGACGTCGTGATCGGGAAGCTTGCGGTGGATCCGGTCGAGCGCCTTCGCGACGCGCTCGAGCCCCTTGTCCTCACCGGCCCCCATGTGGGCGCCCGGGTGCGTGACGAGAAACCCGATGCCGAGCGCGTCGCAACGCCGCAATTCCTCCGTGAACAGGCTGATCGATCGACTTCGCAGGGCGCGGTCGGGGCTCGCGAGGTTGATGAGGTAGCTGTCGTGGCTGACGACGCTGCGAATCTTCGTCCGCTTTCGATGCTCGTTCCAGTCGGCGATCGCCTGATCCTCGAGCGGCTTGACCTTCCATTGGCGCTGGTTCTTCGTGAACACCTGCACGCAGTCCATCGTCAGCTCGCGCGCCTCGATCAGCGCGTGGTGCATGCCCCCTGCGATGGAAAGGTGACTGCCGAACATTTTGGGGAGTGTATCCGAAGCCTCAGGCCCGATGTGAAGAAAACGCCGTCTGACTTCGGTTTCCGGTGGCACGGCGCCGCCATGCCATTCGACCCGCGGGCTCACGCCGCGCGGTTCGCAGACGGAAGGCGTACCGTGGGCGTCAGCCCACAGCCTTACCCACATCCTGACGCGGTGCCGTCTCCCTGGTGCGTTCATCGGGAAATGATTGCTGAGCCGGGCTGTCCGCACGCCACCGTCACGCCCCAACCGGCCACATACACGGAAGTCACGGCGGCGCCGGTATGGCGCGCACCCGGCTACGCCCTATGCGGGTCGGCGCGAACCGGAAGCCGTGCGGTTACGGGGAAATTGATTATCGATTATCGATTGTCGGTGATCTGTGATTTCGGAGGCCATGGCTCCGAATTAACACATCATCAATAATCGATAATCGATAATCAATTCTCGCGCCCGGAACCAGTTTGACGGGGCATAGGGTGTTGGGTCTGGGGGGCGGCCCGGCCCGAAAACCACGTCGCAATGCGCCCATGCCGCGCTGCGTCGTCACGTTCCATACAGGGTCCGCCCGACGAATGCATCACTGCGTACTGAAACGAAAGATCGTCCGCTGCCGGTAGACCTGCCCCGGCTCGAGGACGGCATTCGGAAAATGCGGATGGTTGACCGCGTCGGGGAAGTTCTGGGTTTCGAGGCAGAAGCCGCCGTACTGGTTGAAGGGTCGCCCTCCGGCGCCGATCGTTCCGGAAAGATCGTTGCCCGTGTAGAACATCATTCCCGGCTGGGTGGTGAGAACCTCCATGACGCGACCGGAGACCGGGTCATGAACGGTGGCAGCACGTGACAGCGCCGCTTCCCGGCGCAGCACGAAGCAATGGTCGTAACCGCGCTGCCAGCGCGGCGCGAGCGGCGCCGCGTCCATTCGATCGCCGATCGCGCGCTCGTCGAGGAAGTCGAGCGGTCCGCCGGCCACGGGCACCTCGACACCGGTGGGCACGAGACCGTCGTCGGTCTCCAGGTAATGCGTCGATTCGATCTGCACCAGGTGACCGCGCACGTCGCCCGACCCGGCGCCCGCGAGGTTCCAGTAGACATGGTTCGTCATGTTGATCGGCGTCGGCGCGTCGGTCTCGGCTTCGAACGCGAACGCGAGTTCATGCTCGTCGTTGAACGTGAAGCGCACCGAGGCCCGAAGGCTGCCCGGATACCCGCATTCGCCGTCGGGGCTGATGCAGGACATGATTACCGCTTCCCCGTCGTCCTCCGCGACCCACCGCTTTTGATGGAAACCGTCCTGACCGCCGTGCAGGTGGTTGGGAGCCTCGTTGGCGGGAAGCGCGAATCGCCGTCCGCCAAGCTCGAAGGACGCGCCGCCGATCCGGTTGGCGAACCGCCCTACCGTGCGGCCGAGGAACTCGGTATCGGCGAGATAGTCTTCGAACGTGGACAGGCCGAGCGACACCTCGCCGAGATTGCCCTCGTGATCGGGCACGCGCACCGACGCGATCGTCGCCCCGTAGTTGATCACCGACGCGCTCGCGCCGGACCGGTTGGTCAGCGTCCACCGCTCGACCGGCGGATCGCCGGACGCGGCCGTCTCGAAAGGCTGGTTCACAACGCCCATGACTGACCATCACTGGAGCGACGCCAAACCAAGCTCCAGGAGCTTCTCCCTCGTCGGCCGGCCTTCGTCGTCCCAGCCGCGCTCCTTGTAATAGATGGGGAGCATGACATCGAGGTTCACCGTCACACCCTTGGCCGGCCCGTCCTTGTGGCCTTCCTTGAGCAGGCGCTTGGGTAGCGTGTCGTCCGCCTTCGTGAAGCCGGCCTTGAGGTTCCACATGCGCTCGAGGTTCCACGTCCGCTCGCCGATCTTCACGAAGTCGTCGAGCGTGTAGGGCACGCCGGTCGCCGCCGCGGTGATGGGCACGAAGGTCTCGAGCGCGCCGCCGCCGAAGCCGACGAACAGGCACAGGCCGGTGTTGTCGTGCGCCGTGGAACGGTGCTGCTCGTGAACGACCCACTCACTCTTTCCTTCCGTGCCGTGCGGATCGCTGCCCTCGGCGGTCTCGAGGCCCGGCGTCCACGCGCGCAGGTGGCAGGCGCCGCGGTTGCAGGTGGCGTACGCGATCCCCATTCCCTGGAAACCGCGCGGGTCGTATGCGGGAAACTCCTGCCCCTTGCTGCCCATGAAGATCTCAGGATGCTTGAACTTGTCGCCCATCAGCTTGGCGCCTTCGGCCAGCTCGTCACCGAAGCCCTCGCGGTAGGCGGTCGCTTCGGTCATGCGCACCAGCGCCTCGCCTGACCCGAAGTTCAGCGGAAGCTCGACTTCCTTGTCGCCGATGACGCCCGTCTCGTAGAGCTCCATCGCCGAGGCGAGCGTCGAGCCCATCGAGATCGGGTCGAGACCGAGGTCGTTGCACAGCCAGTTAGCCTTCAGCACGGCGTCGAGATCGCCGACGCCGCAGTCCGCGCCGAGCGCCCACGCCGCCTCGTACTCCGGCCCCTCGCCGGCGATCTTCCAGTTCCGCGGGTGCATGTTGACGGTGAACTTGCCCGAGTCGTCGCCGAGACGGCAGACGCGGCCGCACGCGATGGTGCAGGCGAAGCACGCCTTGTTGTTGACCATGCGCGTCTCTTTGATCGAGTTGCCGTTGAGGTTCTCGAACTCCTCGAACTGGCCCGACTGGAAGTTGCGCGTCGGCAGCCCGCCGTAGGTCTGCGTCAGGTCGATGACCGCCGCGGTGCCCTGGTCCGTGAAGCCCTCGCGGCCCGGATCGTTCTGCATCAGCCCTTTCATGTCCCAGACCGCCTTCATGAACGCCTGCGGCTCGGCGATCTCGACGCCGCCGGTGCCGCGCACCGCGATCGCCTTCAGGTTCTTCGAGCCCATGACCGTGCCGACGCCGCTGCGCCCGGCGGCGCGGTGCTTGTCGTTGACGATGCAGGCGAACTTGACCAGGTTCTCGCCGGCCGGACCGATGCATGCGACGCGAAGCTGCGGAATGCCCAGCTTCTCGCGAAGGCCGTCCTCCGTGCGCGACACCGTGGCGTTCTTGAACTCGGACGCGTCGCAGATTTCGATACGGTCGTCGTAGACGTAGAGGTAGCTCAGGCTCGGGGCCTTGCCCTCGAGGATCAGCATGTCGTAACCGGCGAACTTCAGTTCGGGACCCCAGTGACCGCCGGAGTTGGAGGTCGTGATCGCCCCGGTGAGCGCGCCCTTCGTGACGACCATGTACCGGGCGCCGCAGGGGGCCGGCGTGCCGGTCAGCGGACCGGTCACGAAGATGAGCTTGTTGTCGGGCGACAGCGAGTCGACCGACGGATCCATCTCCTCGTAGAGGTAGCGGTCGGCGAGGCCGCGGCCGCCGATGTAATGCTCGAGCCATTCACGGGGGATGTCCTCGATCCGGTGCTGTCCCGAGGTAAGATCGACCCGAAGCAGTTTTCCAGTCCATCCGCCCATGATGATGCCTTCCAAGCTGGAGATACCTTGTCTTCGCGACCCCGCGAGTATAGCAGAAGCCCTCTGCCACCCTGCCTCGCACGCGGCCGGCGCCCCGCAGGCGTAACGCTGCCGGTCGAATGACATCGGGGACATGTAATGTCCACCGACCCGCCTGCTACGACTTCTCGATCACGTACTGGATTGCGACGAACGCGACGTACAGAACCAACAGCGGATACCCCTGCCAGCGGTGGAAGTGCCCCCGCTTCGCCGCGCCCAGGATGTACCAGAGGAACAGGCCGATCATGATCAGCATCGTCGGCAGGTGCAGGTACAGGAAGATGCGCGGCACGTTCGCCGTCATGTCGACGATGGGCAGCGGCCGCGCCAGCGCCGAGGCCCCGACGACGAACAGCACGTTCAGGATGTCGGCGCCGATCACGTTGCCGACGAGCAGTTCGCGATGCCCCTTCGCGATCGACGTCATTCCGACAACGAACTCCGGCAACGAAGTGCCGAACGCCACGAGCGTGGAGGCGATCACGACGTCCGGAACGTCCCAGATGACCGCAAGCTGCGTCACCGACCCGATCACGAACTGGCTGGAGAAGACCACGAGCACCAACCCCAGCACGAGCAGTGACAGAAGTGCCCACGTCGCCTCGGGGGCGGTATGTCCCTCGATCGTCACATCGCTTTCGACGAACGGCTCGCCGTGCGGATGCTGTCGGCCCCACCGTACGGAAACGGCCAGGTAGGCGAACAGAAGCACGACAAGCAGGATCCCGACCCAGCGTCCCAGCGTCGCCTCGTCGCCATCCATCGCGAACGCGAGGTAGCAGAGCCCGGCGAGAAGCACGCACGAGCCCACCTTGACCCAGCCCTGCCTCGTGAGCACGAACCGATCCGCCGGCAGCACCACGAGGCAGCAGCCCAGACCGAAGATGAGCCCCGTGTCGGCGATGATGGAGCCCACGGCGTTGCCGAGCGCCAGCCCCGCGTTGCCCTCCCATGCCGCCATCACCGACACCGCCGCCTCGGGACTCGTCGTGCCGAGCGACACGATCGTCGCGCCGACGATGACCTTGGGCATGCCGACGCGCCCCGCAAGTCCGGCGGCACCATCGACGAGCCAGTCCGCACCCTTCATAAGGTAATAGATCGCGCCCGCTGCGATCAGCAGCAGCATGAACTGCGGCATCGCCTCGAACGCGGAGTCGGGAATGAGCCTGTTCAACGCGGTCGCAGTGTAGCGGAAACACCAGAGGACTGAGCAGTCATTGAATTAAGCTATTAGTCATAAATTCATTAATGACTAATAGCTCAATTCACCGTTCGCCAGTCGCGAGCGCCGGCAGATCCCACCCATCGCCGCCTCTTGCCCCAAGATGAACGTCGGCGAGGCCGGCGATCATGGCCGCGTTGTCGAGGCAGAACGGCATCGGCGGAACGTGGACGGGAACGCCGCGCCGATCCGAGAGCTCGATCGCCTCCGCGCGCAGCAGCGCGTTCGCGCTGACGCCTCCGCCGATGATCACGCCGCGCGGCGCTCTTCCGCCCGCCGCCAGCGCGTCGAGCGCGCGTTCGAGCTTGAGCACGAGCACGCCGATCGCCGCGGCCTGGAACGAGGCCGCCAGGTCCGCCCGCGCGGCGTCCGTGAGATCGTCGGCGGAGCGCTCGAACCGAGCGCCGCGCCCGCGCCCCTGGGGCCGCCCCCGGACCGTGTAGAGCAGAGCGGTCTTCAGGCCGCTGAAGGAGAAATCGAGGCTCGACGATCCGAGCGTGGACTTCGGCAGGTCATGGGCCGCCGCGTCGCCCTGAGCCGCGAGACGATCCACCGCCGGGCCGCCCGGGTAGCCCGCGCCGAGGATGACCGCGGCCTTGTCGTACGCCTCGCCGACAGCGTCGTCGATTGTCTTGCCGATGAGCCGTATCGACATCGGGCCGTCGACGTCGAACAGGCTGGTGTGACCGCCCGACACGACGAGCCCCACGCATGGGAACTCGATCCGTGGCCGATCGGCATCGTCGGCGGCCTTCACCATGCCGGCCGCGTGAAGGTGCGCCTGGATGTGATCGATGCCGACGAACGGCTTGCCGGCCGCCCAGGCCAGCGCCTTGGCGGCGCTGACGCCGACGAGCAGCGAACCGATCAGTCCGGGACGGTGCCCCACGGCGACCGCCTCGACATCATCGAGCGTCGCGCCGCCTTCGCGCAGGGCCTCGTCGACGACCGGAAGTATCCGCTCGATGTGGGCGCGGCTGGCGATCTCCGGCACGACCCCGTCGTACTTTCGATGAAGCTCGTGCTGCGACGCGATGACGTTGGAGCGTACGGACCATCCGTCGGCCACGACGGCCGCCGCGGTCTCGTCGCAGCTCGATTCGATGCCGAGAACCAGGCTCACGGTTGCGGTTCGACCTGGAGCTGCGGCTCGGAGGACTCGGCGTCGACACCGTCGGTCGGCGCAGCGGCGTCGGCGGCCGACGCGTCCGCTTCGTCCGCTTCGTCCGCGTCATCGGCTTCCGGATCGTCCAGCTTCGCCAGCTCGCCGTTCACCTGCTCGAGCGTTTCGAGCAGCAGGTCGCGCCGACGCTGCAGCAGGCGGCGCGTGTTCTCGCGGGCAAGGGTCGGACCGCCCGATTCGCCGACGACGGGCCACTCGTCGGTGTCGAGCTTGCCGAGGATCGCCCGGTGCGCGGCGGCGAGCTGCAGATCGGCGAGATGCTCCTCGATCCATTCGGGCGTGAGCGGGGCGTCGAGGTCGCGCAGCACCTTGTTGTCGAGGTGCACCCTGGTCATCGTCGCGATCTGCTCGGGCGTCATCGGCACGAAGTAACCGTCCTTCGGCTCGACGCCCCACTGCTCCGACTTCTCGCGGCGATGGATGAGCCGGCCGCTCGGCAGGTAGTAGTAGGCCGTCGTCATCTTGACCGCGCCCCGGCCGCCGTCGAGGCTGCGGATGTGCTGCACGCTGCCCTTGCCGAACGTGCGCATGCCGACGAACTGGCATCGGCCGTTGTCGGTCAGCGCGCCAGTCACGATCTCCGCGGCCGACGCGCTCGCCTCGTTGGCCAGCACCACCAGCGGCACGTCGCGGTACGGCCCCTGGAACCGCGCCTTTTCGACTTTGCGCGGCACCTTCCGGCCCTTGATCGAGACGACCTCGGCGCCACGCTCGAGGAACAGGCTGCACACGTCGACGGCGGACTGCAGCAGGCCGCCGGGGTTGAAGCGCATGTCGAGGATCAGGCCGCGCATCTCCTGTCGGGCCAGCTCCTCCAGCGCTTCGTTCAACTCGGCCGCCGTCCGCCCGGTGAACTGGCGGATCTTGGCGTAGCCGATGCGGTTCTCCTCGTCGAGCATGTAGATCCAGCGGTTCTCGTCGTCGCGCCGGAACCCGCGCACGCCCTTGACGTTGATCATGGCCCGGGTGATCGTGATCGTCTCCTCCTCGCCGGACTCGTGCCGCACCCGTACCGTCACCTGCGTGTCGGCCGGGCCCAGCAGCTTCTTCTGGGCCTGGCGGATGTTCTTCAGGTCGTCGGTGCTCTCGCCGTCGATCTCGAGCACGAGGTCGCCGGCCATGACGCCGGACCGCCACGCGGGCGAATCCTCGAGCGGCGTGACGATCTTCAGCCGTTCGAGCTGGTCGTCGATCGTGATCTCGGCGCCGATGCCGGTGAACCGGTCCTGCACATGGTTGTCCAGGTCGTCCAGCTCCTCCGGAGTCAGGAAGATCGAGTAGGGATCCTCCAGCGCGTCGATCATGCCGTTGACGGCGGCGTGGATGATCGCCTCCTTGTCCGGTGTCTCCACGTAGCGGCTGACGATCTCGTGACGCACGTCCACGAACAGCGCGAGGTGGTCCTCGACGTCGCGGGACCGCGCCATCCCCACGGACACGAACGCCGCGATGCACATGACCAGCGCCGCCATGAGCAGCCAGTCCCTGCGGTCGAACGACTTCATTCTCATGCTCAGTTCCCTATGCCGGGTGCCCTGACGAATTCTACGCCCGCGTCGACGATCAATCCATACGGCCTCGAGCCCCGCGAGCCCCGGCCGCGTCATCGACCCGGTATCCTGACCCCATGGCGCGATCGACCCACCAGTTCATCTGCCGAAGCTGCGGAGCGCTGCATCCGCGCTGGATCGGCAAGTGCAACGAGTGCGGCCAGTGGGACTGCCTGGACGAGTACGAGGTGGATCCCGGCCGCACGCAGGATCGCCAGCTCGGCGTCGCGGAGTCGGCGCGCGGCGGCGGCGAAACCGCGACGGTCGCGATGCCGATCACCGAGGTTGCGCCGACCGACCAGCTTCGCCTGCCGACCGGCATCGGCGAGCTCGACCGGGTGCTCGGCACCAGCGGCGAAGGCGACGAGGGGCGCGTCGGCGGCGTCGTGCCCGGCTCGACGGTCCTGATCGGCGGCGATCCGGGCATCGGCAAGTCGACCCTGATGCTGCAAGCCGCCGGACGCCTCGCCGGCTCGGGTCTCCGCGTGCTGTACGCGACGAGCGAGGAGTCGGTGCAGCAGACGCACCTGCGGGCCCAGCGCCTGTCCGTCGCCGACGACGCCCTGTTCGTGCTGGCGGACACCAACCTGGCGCGGATCGTCGAGCAGATCCGGCAGACCGAGCCGGCGCTCGTGATCATCGATTCGGTGCAAATGATCTACAAGGGCGACCTGCAGGCAGGCCCCGGGACCGCCGCCCAGCTTCGCGCCTGCTGCACCGATCTGGTCTACCTCGCCAAGACGGCGGGCGTCGCGGTGCTGCTCGTAGGGCACGTCACGAAGGACGGTCAGCTCGCCGGACCGCGCCTGCTCGAGCACATGGTCGACACGGTGCTCTATTTCGAGGGCGATCGCTATCACAGCCATCGCGTGCTTCGCGCCATGAAGAACCGGTACGGCACGACGCTCGAGGTCGGCCTGTTCGAGATGACCGACCGCGGCCTGCAGGAGGTTGAGAACGGCGCGGGGCTGCTGGCCGCCGAGTATCAGCCGCACAACGGCAGCGTCGTCTGCCCGGTCCTCCAGGGGTCGCGCTGCCTGCTGCTCGAGATCCAGGCGCTGACCGCCACGGGGTTTCCCGGCTCCGCGAAGCGCAGGACGAGCGGCCTCGACGGCAACCGACTCGCGATGCTCATCGCCGTCCTCGAGAAGCGCGGCGGACTGCGACTCGCCGACCAGGACATCTTCGCGAGCAGCGTCGGCGGGCTGAAGGTCTCGGATCCGGCGGCCGACCTCGCCATCGCCCTGGCGATCGCCGGCACCCACCTGAACCGCACGCTCCCCCCGGGCACGTGCGCGATCGGCGAGATCGGCCTCGGCGGCGAAGTCCGCCACGTGCACCAGATGCCGCAACGGTTCGCCGAAGCCGCGCGACTCGGCTTTCGGCAGATCATCTGCCCGCCATCCCGAGCGACGCGGGACGGCGCCGATCACGTCACGACGGTGGCGTCGATGGCCCAGGCGCTCGAGCTTCTGGATTGAATGGCGGCTCCTCCAGCAGGAAGCCTTGTCATGAACCGCAACCACTACGACGTGATCGTGCTCGGCGTCGGCGCCATGGGTGCCTCCACTTGCTATCACCTGGCCCGGCGCGGCGCGCGGGTGCTCGGACTCGAGCGATTCGGTGTGCCCCATGCGTTCGGCGGATCGCACGGCTTCTCGCGCATGATCCGCCTCGCTTATTACGAGCATCCCGACTACGTGACGCTGCTGCGCAGGTCGTTCGACCTGTGGGACGAGCTTGAAGCCGAGACCGGGCAGAAGCTGCTGCACCTGACCGGAGGCCTGTATATCGGCCGGGCCGACTGCGACCTCGTCGCGGGCTCGAAGCAGGCGGCCGACCAGCACGGCATCGAATACGAGACGCTGGATCACGGCGCGTTGCAGCGCGAGGCACCTGCGTTTCATCTCCCGGAGCAATACGTGGGCTTTCGCGAGGCGAAGGCGGGGTTTCTCGTTCCAGAACTGACGATCGCCGCTTCGGCCGCCGCCGCGATGCGCCGCGGCGCGGAGATCCACGGTCACGAGACGGTGCTTGATTTCTCTTCGAGCGGTTCCGAGGTGGAGGTGCGCACCGACCGCGCGACCTACCGCGCCGATCGCGTCATCGTGAGCGGCGGCGCCTGGACGAACCGGCTCATCACGGACCTGGGCGTGACGCTTTCGGTCACGCGCCAGATCATGGCCTGGACCTGGCCGCGCGTCCCCGAACGATTCGAGCTGGGCCGCCTGCCCTGCTGGGCCGTGGACAGCGCCGAGCCGGGCGAGCCTTTCCGCGGCATTCATTACGGATTCCCGATGATGCCGGACAACCCCGGCTTCAAGATCGCCCTTCACTACCCCGCGACGCCCGTCGACCCGGACCAGGTGTCGCGCACGCCGACGGAGGAAGACGAGCGCACGGTCATGCCGTTCGTGCGCGACGTCATTCCCGAAGCCGACGGACCTCTGCTGGCGATTCGCACGTGCCTCTACACGAACAGTCCCGACAGCCACTTTATCGTCGACCACCACCCGGAGCAGGATCGCATCGTGATCGCCTGCGGCTTCAGCGGTCACGGATTCAAGTTCGCGAGCGTGATCGGCGAGGCACTGGCCGACCTGGCACTGAACGGGCGAAGCGATCTTCCGATCGGGTTCCTGGGATTGTCGCGATTTGCATGACTTCCTGGGTCCCGACTCGTCCTCGTCGTCGTCGTCGATTCGCGCACTTTCCTTCCAGGGGCTCCATCCGTCCTGGATCGTTGCGGCCTCGCGGGAGCTCGGCCCTCCAGCGCGGCCGAAAATCAAGATGACGGACTCACCGAAGTAAACGGGCGCGGCGCCTGGAGGGCCGAGCTCCCGCGAGGCCGCAAACTAAGAAGACGGACTCACCCTTCCGGCCTCTGAACTCTGGCAACTTCAGCTACGCCTCGCGCGCGTGCAGATCCCGAAGCTGTCGAAGCTGCTTCGAAGCGCAGGCCGTGACGACAACGACGCACAGCGTACCGATCCCTCCGCTGACCACCGAGAACACCGGTCCGAACCAGCCCGCCACGGTGCCCGCCCGAAACGCGCCAAGCTCGTTCGACGATCCGATGAACACGTGGTTGACCGCGGACACCCGACCGCGCATCGAGTCGGGCGTCAGGGTCTGAACGAGCGTGTGGCGGATCACCACGCTGACGCAGTCGCTGGCGCCCGCCACGACCATTGCGAGCATGGAGAGCCAGAACGCCCGGGACAGGCCGAACGCGATCGTCGCGACACCGAAGACGCCGACCGCGATCAGCAGATTCCATCCGGCCCGGCGCATGGGGGGGCGATGGGCGAGCCACAGCGCCGTGACGAGCGCGCCGGCGCCCGGCGCCGCCTTGAGCATCCCGTTGCCTCGAGCGCCGACGTGAAGGATCTCGTCCGCAAAGACTGGCATGAGTATGACCGCGCTGCCGAGCAGCACGGCGAACATGTCGAGCGACATGATGACCGGCAGCAGCCGGTTGCGACCGAGAAAGGTCAGCCCCTCCCGAAGCGAGGCGATCAGCGGCAGGGGCCGCTCGGCCGCGTCCGGCCGGGTGTCGACCCGGATCAGGACGAGGCTCGCGATGAACAAGGCGCAGCATCCCGCGCTGATGAGGTACGCCGACGGCTGGTGATGCGCCATCACCAGGCCACCGGCCACCGGCCCGACGACCACGGCGACCTGGAACAGGCTCTGGTTCCAGGTCACGGCATTCGGAAACGCGCCCCGGCCCACGATCCGCGGAAGCATGGCCGTTCGTGCCGGGCGCCCCAGGCTTGCCGACAGCGCGGAGAGCAGGAGCAATGCGAACATCATCCACACGTCGGCCTGGGTGAAGGAGACCACCGCAAGCCCGACGTTCGCGACCATCACGCCGATCATGCTCGCGACGAGGAGTGTGCGGCGGCTGAACCGGTCCGCCACATGGCCGGCCGGCAGCACGGCGATCATGCCGAGCGCCTGCACGAGACCTACCAGGGCCAGTGCGAAAGGCTCGCGGGTGCGCTGAAAGACCTCCCAACCCACCGCGACGTCCGTGATGGCCACCCCCACGACCGATGTGAACCAGCCAAGGGCGTAGTGCCTGTAGTTCCGCTGGCGCAGCGCGGCGTAAGGATCGTGCGTCAACCGGCAAGCCCACGGATGCCGACCTGCGGCGCGACCGCCTCGCGTCCGACCGAGTAGTAGGTGAATCCGTACTCGGTCATCGTCGTCGATCGGTAGAGGTTGCGGCCGTCGAAGATCACCGGCTGGCGCATGCGCTGGCGCACGGCGTCGAGGTCCGGGTGACGGAACTCGTCCCAGTCCGTGCAGATCACCAGCGCGTCGGCGCCGTCGAGGCAGTCCATCATGTTCTCAGCGTACTCGATCGGACGGTCGAGCATCCGTGCCGACGCTTCGCGGGCGACCGGATCAAAGGCCGTGACGGTCGCCCCCCGATCGAGCAGGCGCTCGATGATCGTGAGCGACGGAGCTTCGCGCACGTCGTCCGTGCCCGGCTTGAAGGCAAGGCCCCAGACGGCGATGCGTCGCCCGTCGAGGCCGCGCTCGGTCTGTCCGGACGCTTCCGCCCCGAAGTGCTCGTCGATCTTTCGGAAGAATGCGTCCCGCTGTCGCTGGTTGACGTCGTGCACCGCGCGGAGCAGGTGCGTCTGGCGCTGCGTGTCCTCCCCCATCGAGATGCACGCGAGGACGTCCTTCGGAAAGCACGATCCGCCGTACCCGAGACCGGGGAACAGGAACTGGTTGCCGATGCGCCGATCCGAGCACATGCCCAGGCGCACCTCGTCGATGTCGGCGCCGTACGCCTCGCACAGGCCGGCGATTTCGTTGATGAACGAGATCTTCGTGGCGAGCATCGCGTTCGCGGCGTACTTGACCATCTCGGCGGAGGCGATGTCCATCACGTAGATGGGGTTGCCCTGCCGCACGAAGGGCTCGTACAGCTCGTGGAGACGGCGGCCCGTGCCCTCGTCCTCGACGCCGAGCACGACACGGTCGGGCTTGTTGAAGTCGTTGATGGCCGCGCCCTCCTTCAGGAACTCGGGGTTCGAGGCCATGCGGAAGGGCTTCTCGGTCCGCGCCTCGATCTCGGCGGCGAC
>NYZC01000053.1 GCA_002686995.1 Phycisphaeraceae bacterium
GGTCGAAAGTCGAAAGTCGAAAGAACCTGACTCCGGCCGGCGCGGTGGGGCATCGACAGTCCCGCCTTCGACTTTGGACTTTGGACTTTCGACTTTGGACTTTGGACCTTGGACTTTGGACTTTGGACTCTGGACCTTCGACCTTCGACTTCTCGTCACCGCGACAAGAAGTGACGGCGGAAGAATCTAATGACTAATCGCTTAATGCCTAGCTTCGGTCCAGGATCGATATCGGAAAATGAAAGGGAAACAACGACGAGAACGGCTCGGGCACGTCGTATGGCCGGCATGGATGCGGGCCGAAGACCGCTGAGGTGAGGTTCAGACGTGACATTTCGAAGTGCGGATCCCGCTGCTGATCGCCGAGGATCGCGTCGCCCTTGGCGAAATCGATCGAAACCGTCTCGTTCGATTCCGAAACGGTGAATGAAAACGATTCAGACCTTCCGCCGTGGCGCGTTCTCAACCAGGGCAGGATGGCACGGAAGAATCCCGACGCATCGTTGATGCGAAACATCGTTCCCTCGAAGCACGGCTCACGTTCGCTGTGGCACACGCGATCCAGAAGCCGCAGCAGGCTGCTGTCGGAAAGCGGACGAAAGACCCGTATGGCCGCTTCCGACTGGGCGCCGACGAGGATGCGATGCACGATCGTCTCCAATGCCGCCTCGTCACCGGCCGCCTCCACGACGCCGGGTTTGTTGGGCGCGGTGCTGTGCACGAGGTATGCAACCGGTTCATCACGGCGCAGCGCCACGTGAGTCGTCAGCTTCGGTAGAGCGTGCAGCACCGCGGCGCGATCATCGTCGCGCGTCATCCCCTCCGGTTCGGCCCCACGGAGGCGCTGAATCGCATTGAGGTGTCGCGGATTCGCCGCGTCGTGGGTGACGATCGATTCGCCGTGGTCCTTGAACCAGCGCGCCTGGTTCCGCGTCAGCCTGAACACGCACCCCTGGTCCTGCACCGCCTGGTACCCGCCCCGGTTGTAGAACCGAAACGTCGGCACCATCGTCCAGAGCACCGACAGCTCGATCCCCTGCCGGTCCATGCATTGAAGACAATTCCGCAGGCATTTCAAACCCAGACCGCGGTCGCGGAAGTCCGGATGCGTGCCGGTCGCCGAGATGATGCCGACGCGAAAGCGACAGCCTTCGTGCTCGACCGGCCACACGATGAACGGCACGTCTGCGACGACGTGGCGCCCCGCCTTCATGATGCGATGATGGTCCAGGTTTTCCTGGCGATAGACCAACGGGTAGTCCGTCGCCAGGTTCTGCTCGGAACCGGCGCGAAGAATCGAATTCATCAGCTCCAGCACGCCGTCGAGATCTTCCCTGGCGCAGCCCTGCGGACCCTGGATGTGATTGCTGGTCAACGGCCGTACTCCTCGCCGGGCAGTGCCGATCGCTCAGCCCGTGCGGTGACATCCTCGCGAGTGGCTGTTCGCCTGCCAAGCCCTCTCTGGGATCCGGGGCACCGCGGGCCGATGCCGGAGGACCCTCGCAGGACGTAACGCCTTGATTTACTAGAGTCTTGAAGATGCGCCCCAATGCTCGGATCTGACATCCCGACGTGCGCTCGCCGGCGCTCGATCGCAGCACCATGGCGTGGCGCTCGAGTCGGGCACCGGGCCGGTCCTGGTCGGTATGATGACGTCACGGAAACGTCATGGCGCAGCACGTCGACCCCTCGTCAAACACGGACCCCCTCCTGTTCACGCCCGGTCCGCTCACGACGAGCGGTTCGGTCAAGCGGGCCATGCAGCGCGATCTCGGTTCGCGCGATCAGCGGTTCGTCGAGACGGTCGCGCGGATCCGCGCGAGGCTGCTGGCGCTCGCCGGCGCCGAGGGTGATCGGTTTGCGTCGATTCTCGTCCAGGGCGCGGGGACGTTCGGGATCGAATCGGTCTTCGCGAGCTGCACCCCTCCGGACGGCAAGTGGCTGATCGTGGCGAATGGCGCATACGGCGAGCGCATGGTCCAGATGCTCGACCGGCTCGCCGTTCCGTGCGCGGTGATGCGATCACCGGAGGACCGGCCTCCCGAGGCGGCGGCGGTCGCCTCGGCGCTGGACGCCGATTCCCGCATCACGCACCTCGCGATCGTGCATTGCGAAACGACCACCGGGATCATGAATGACATCGGCGCGGTCGGTCACGTCGCGCGGGAACGCGGCCGTCGTTACTTCGTCGATGCGATGTCGAGCTTCGGGGCGATCGAGATCGATCCCGATGCGTGCGGCATTGACTACCTGGTCTCGTCGTCGAACAAGTGCATCGAAGGGGTGCCGGGATTCAGCTTCGTGATCGCGCGGCGCGAAGCGCTCTCGTCGACGCGCGGCTGGGCTCGATCGCTGAGCCTCGACCTGCTGGCCAGCCTCGAGCAGTTCGAGAAGAACGGCCAGTTCCGTTTCACGCCCCCCACCCACGCGATCCTGGCGTTCGATCAGGCCCTCACCGAGCTGGTGGACGAGGGCGGGGTTGCGGCGCGCGGCGCGCGCTACCGGCAGAACCGTGAAGTCCTGCACCGCGGGATGACGTCCATGGGTTTCCGGGCCTTCCTCGACGAGGCCGTGCAGGGGCCGATCATCTCGACCTACCTGCTGCCTGAGGACGGCGCATTCGAATTCGGCGACTTCTACGACTACCTTTCGAATCGGAACCTGGTGATCTACCCCGGCAAGCTCACGCAGGCGCCCAGTTTCCGCATCGGCACGATCGGCCGGATCGCCGCGGACGACATCGAGCGCCTGCTCGGCGCCATCGCGGACTTTCTCGCCGAGCGCGGGATCCACCTCGACGCAGGCACGTGAACCGGATCGCCGGCCAGGGCAGCCGAAGGTCGTGTCGGCCTCGCCGCGCAACCGGGGAAGGGGGAATCGGAGCCGTTATATTCGTTGTGCATGAACGACACTCCCTTCGAATTACCACCCTTCCCTGAACCTTCGATCCCGTCGTATCGCGTCGACATTCGCGACCACGGCGCGGTCGATGACGGCTCGACGATGAACACGCCGGCGTTTGCGGCGGCCATCGAGGCCTGCGCCGGTGCGGGGGGCGGGACAGTGGTGGTTCCCGCCGGGCTGTGGCTCACGGGGCCGATCCATCTTCGCAACCACGTCGAACTGCACCTCGAGAAAGAAGCGGTGGTGCGGTTCAGCAGTCGGCCCGCGGATTACCTGCCCGCGGTGTTCACGCGGTGGGAGGGGCACGAGTGCTACAACTACTCACCGCTGATCTACGCGAACGGGTGCAACGACATCGCGGTGACGGGCGAGGGAACGTTCGAAGGTCAGGGTCAGCCGTGGTGGCACTGGAAGAAGATCCAGTTGGCGGAGATGGTGTACGACGCCGAGTACGACGGCGTGCCGGTCGAGCAGCGCGTGTACGGCACCGAGGAGCACGCGCTGCGGCCGAACTTCATCCAGCCGATCAACTGTCGCAACGTGCTGATCCAGGGCGTGACGTTCCGCGACGGGCCGATGTGGACGGTGCATCCGGTGTACTCGGAGAACGTCATCGTCCGCGGGATCTCGATCGACACGAACGGGCCGAACAACGACGGGTGCAATCCCGACTCCTGCCGCAACGTGCTGATCGAGCACTGCCGGTTCTCGACCGGCGACGATTGCATCGCGATCAATTCCGGGATGAACGAGGACGGGCGGCGCGTGGGCCGGCCTTGCGAGAACATCGTCATTCGCCACTGTCATTTCGAGCGCGGACACGGCGGCGTCACGATCGGAAGCGGCATGTCCGGCGGCGTCCGCAACGTCTACGCGCACGACTGCGACTGCAATGGCACCGACGTTGGGATCCGCCTCAAGTCGATGCGCGGCCGCGGCGGGTTCGTCGAGAAGGTGATCGTCGAGCGCCTCGACATGCTGCACGTGCGCTACGAGCCGATTCGGATCAACATGTACTACGGCGCGACGTCCGCCGAGCCGAAGGCCAAGGATCCGCCGGAGTTTCGCGACATCTGTATCCGCGACATCCGCTGCCGCGGCGCCGAGCACGCCCTGCTGCTGCGCGGCCTGCCCGAAGTGCCGCTGCGCGACGTGCGCCTGGAGAACATCGACATCGAGGCCGGCGAGGCGCCCATCATCGAGGACGTCGAAGGGCTGCACCTGAGTAACGTGCGCCTCATGATTCACAAGGGTCAGGATGCGTCCTCGTAACGACGCTTTGGCGCATGACACTCGTTCCTTCGCTCGAGAACGTTCAGTACGGGCCCCATCCCAGGCAGTTGCTGGATGTCTATCTGCCGAATTTATCGGCGGAAGGGACCGTGCCGGTAGCCGTGTTCATTCACGGCGGAGGGTGGAAGGGCGGCGACAAGTCGACCGGCATGCTCAAGGAGCCCGTTCTGCCGTACGCGGAAGCGCTGCACGGGGCGGGAATCGCGATCGTGTCGATCGATTACCGGCTCACGTCGGCCGAGCATCCGCCGCCGACGCCAGCGCTCGACGCGGCGCGGGCAATCCAGTTCGTGCGTCATCACGCGTTGCAATGGAAGGTTGACGGCGAGCGTCTCGCCGCGTTCGGGGCCTCGGCGGGCGCCTGCTCGGCTCTGTGGATCGCGTTCCACGACGACTTCGCCGACCCGGACAGCCCCGACCCCGTGCGGCGCGCGTCGACGCGTCCGTGCTGCGCGGTGGGGATCAACGCGCAGACGACGATCGATCCGACGAAGCTGCGCGACTGGATCGGCCCGGCCGCGCTCGAGCACGGGATGGTGGCGAACGCGTTCGGACTCGAAAGCGTCGAAGCTTCAATCGAGGCCGGGTTCGAGGACGTGTACGTCGACAGCTCGCCGCTTACCCACCTCGACGCGTCGGCGTGCCCGGTTTACCTGAAGTACATCCGTGACGATCTGACCATTCCGGCGAAGGATCCGGGACATGGCATTCATCATCCCCTGATGGGCGTGAAGTTGAAGGAGGCCATGGAGGCGCTGGGCCTGGAGTGCCGGCTGGACATCAGTGCCGATCGCGACGGAGACGGGGAGCGGTACGGCGGCTACGTCGAGTTCATGCTGGACAAGCTTGGGCGGTAGAGCGTGCGCCGGCGGCAAGGTCGTCACGACCCGAAATCAGGAAGTTGCCTTGGTCGAGCCCGGGCCGACGAACTCGTAGCCGGGTGGCGGGCTCGACAGCGTGTGGTCGGGCGATTCCGGCACGACCTGCAACTCGCCTCCGGTGATCACGGAATCCCCCGACTTCTGTTTCAATGTCCTGTCGAGAAGGCGCACGTGGGGCCGATGCCCCAACTCGCTCTCCGTGCCTCCGTGCCTCCGTGAGAGGCAAGCACCAGCCGCCTACTTCCAGTCCCAGATCAGCGACAGGTAGTAGAACGTGTCCAGCCGCTCGCGTCCCGACGCGGGCGTGTTGTCGAACTTGTTCTGCATGCCGACGCGGACGGACCAGTCCTTCGCGGCGAGCGGAAACTCGCCCGCCGTGTCCGAGACGGTGCGGAAGTCGCTGCCGGGATCGTCGAGCGCGGGGTAGTAGTTGGTGGTGTGGGTGAAGATCAGCCAGGGCGCGATCTTCTTCCTGTAGTCGACGCCGAACGACGCGACGATGTCGTCCTCGAGATCGCCGCCGAAGAAGCGGGCGTGCTCGTAGCCGAGGCCGGCGCGCGTCTTGAGCTCGTGGTCCGGCTCGCGGATCCAGAAGTAGCCGATGCCGCCCGTGCCGGTGGCCCGCAGGCTCAGCGACTCGAACTCGTCATGCTCGAGCACGAGGCTGCCCCACCCGAACCAGCGGTCGTCGATGTCGACCTCGAGGTTGTAGCCGCCGATGATCTCGTTCGCGGAGCGATCGCCGTTCTCTTCGGACAGCCGCGCCTGCAGGTACCAGTGCATGCGGTTCTTCTCCGCGTCGCGGCGCAGCTCGGTGCGCCCGAAGAGGGAGAACTTCTCCGTGTTGCCCGTGCTGCCGTCGAGGCCGATCTGGGCGCGGCCCGTCCACTTCGGATCCTTCGGGCTCGGCGTGCCCGGCGCCCACATGACGTCGACCTGCTTCGTGTCCACCGCCGTGTCGCCGACGCGCTGGCCGCCCTGCTCGTCGTAGCGCAGCGGCGCCGTCTCCGCCTGCTCCGCGCCCTCGAGCTGCACGTTCATGGGCTTGTCCGTCGTCATGCCCTTGATCATCGACGCGTCGACGGCGATGCTGCCGGCGTACTTCGTGCTCAGGTGGACCTTGCCGCCCTCCATGCTCGTGACCTCGCCGATCAGGCGGCTGCCGTCCTCGAGGAGTAGCTCGTCCGCGTCGACGGCGGCGACGGGAACGGCGGCCAGCACTGCGATCCATGCGATCCGATTCATCTTCGAAGCACTCCTCTGAAGTTGCGGCCCTGTCCTGATCAACCCGAGCGATGCAGCGACCGCGAATCAAGAATCAAGAATCAAGAATCTAAACAGCTTAATTCAATCGTTTCCCCATCGGCTGGGATTGATCCCGGCTCCTTCGGTCCGCATCCCCGAGGGCTTGTTCGGCTGCACCCATTCGAAGCCCGTCGTGTTCAGCAGTTGCAGGAACGGCTTCGCGATGTCGGGCGCCGCTTCCACGAGCTTCGGATCCCATTCGTCGACCGGCTGAATCGGCCCGGCCCAGGCTGGACGGTAGCCGAGCTGAACCAGCTCACGGGGTTGCCCGTTCCGGTTCGGATGGCTGCCGTGAAGGAGCATCGACGGCACGACCACCGCGGAACCGGCAGGGACGAGAAGCGTGATCTCCTCCGGGTGGTACTGGTAGCGTGCGTAGGGGCTGGCGTCCCCATGAAATGACAGGTGCGAGCGAGGGAGCAGCCTGAACGGTGCCCGATCCGGCGTCAGCTCGTCCAGGTAGTAAAGCACCCGCAGCAGGCGCGGGCAGCTTCCCTCGAAGCCGAACAGGTCCGAGCCGTGCGGCTGGCCGTCCGTGTGCATCGAGATCCCGGGCGTTTCCGGCATCGTCCGCTGGAAGAAGCCACGCGTGAACACGATGTCCGGGCCGAGCAGGTCGTTCAGCAGGTCGACCATCGGCGGAAACCCGATCAGCTCCGCGACCGCGCGGCTCACCCACTGCGGCTGCGTCTTCGATCGCATCTGCAGCGGGCTGTAGTCCGGGTGCCAGGTTTCGGCATCCGCCATCTCCCGGCTGATCCGGGCGCAGACGTCGGCATCCAGGATCCCGGGCAGCACGACGTACCCTTCCACCTCGAAGCGCCGAATCTGCTCCGCGCGCGACATCGACGTGAAATCCGTCTCGTCGATGTTCATGAACGGGACGTCTTCGTTCGGTTCGATCGCGGGTCTGGATTGCGATGTCATCGGGGCCGCTCTTTCCGGATTCGTGGATGTGACGTCGCTTCGGGTTGCGGCGACGCCTCAGTCCTTGAAGATGCCGAACTCGAAGGCCGTCTCCAGGTCGTCGAAGATGATCTCGCCGTTCTCGTCGGTCTCGAGCAGCGCTTTCATGACCTCGTGCCACTTGTCGAGCACGTCCACGTTGCGGCTGCGCGCCCAGTGCTCCTCCGACGGCGCCGCGGTGTGCAGGAACAGGCGGTCGCCGTGCCGGAAGATCGCCATGCTCACGTCGTTGTCGGACATGCTCTTCGCAAGCTCGGGCCATAGCTCGTCGTGGTACCGCTTGTACTCGGCGTAGCATCCCGGTCGCAGCTTCATGCAAAGACCTCGTGAAAACATGGATTGCTCCTGGGAGTTGCTGATCCTTGATTCCTGATTCCGGATTTCCATCAGAATCGCAAATCAAAAATCAAAAATCAATTCCCCTCCGATCGGGTTCCGTCAGGGCGCCGAACGAGTCGATCCGGCGCGCCGCGAGGGGATCGCCGTTGATCATACCCCCGGGCCCCTTGACCTCAAAGGGAAGCCGGTTGTCGCGTAGGTCCTTCGGGTCGAGGTCCACGACGAGCATGGACGCGTCGTGGGCCGCCCTCGCCGTTTCGGCGACGATCTCGCCCGCGGGATCGATCACGAACGCGTACCCGGGCCACTGGTGAAACGTCCCGGGCGGCGCCCACTCCCGGTCGCCGGCATCTTCGTCCGGACAGGACATCGCGAGTCCGCACGGGTCATGAACGCGCCCCGCGTGATTGACGCCCGCGACGAAGATTCGATTGTCGTAGGCGCGCGACGGTGCCCAGTGCCGGATGTCACTCGAGAACTGCTCCGGCAATGCGGGCGCGTCGTGACGATTGCGTCGCCCGCTCGCAAAGGGCATCACGACGAGGTCGGCGCTCCTGAGCGCAAGCACGCGTGCCGCTTCCGGGTATTCCGCATCGAAACAGATCGTCGCGCCGACGCGCCACCCCGCCGCGTCGACGACGATCCAGTCCGCACCCGGGTCGTACGAATGGTCCGCCGGACACAGGTGCATCTTGTGCTGAGCGCCGCAGAATCCGTCGGGGCCGATGAAGACGAAGCTGTTGTAAAGCCCCCCGTCGCAGCGCAACGCCGTGCCCACACCGGCGGTGATGTTCAGCGCACGTGCTGCATCCGCGATCCGGCCCAGGCGCGACCCTTCAACGGTTTCGGCCAGTTCGCGGATCGTCTCGGGTCGCGTGCAGTAGCCCTGCAGGGCCGCCTCGGGGAAGCACACGAGCCCGGCGTTCTCCATTGCCGCCTGCTGCATCCAGTCGAGGATCGACGCGAGGTTCGCGTCAGGATCACCGAACTCCGATCGCATGGCGACGAGTGCAAGGCGCAGCGGCGGGATGGGGCACGTTTCAGTGATGAGATGTGAGGTCAGGGGTCGGAGGACTGGGACGGCGGGCCGCACGGATCTTGGACCCGTCCCGGCCAAATGAACCCTGCGCGGCCAGCAGGTCGCGCAAAAGGGCTGCTGATGGCATTCTATGATAGGCGAACCATCGGGCGCCGATACGTCCCGAGGATCACGCGTTCGACCGGGCATCCGCCTGACCGGGTACAATGCAGGCAAGCAATTTCCACTCCAACGGAGGCAAAGTCATGGCCTCATCCACGGCTCAGATCGCCGACGACGCCGAGCACGGCGCCGAAACGGCACGGCGAAGCGACACCGATACCGCGGGACATGTCGCACATTGCTACCGGCGCCTGATGGAGCAGATGGGCAAGGCGATCATCGGGCAGGAAAAGGTGCTCGACCTTCTCCTGGTCGCGCTGTTCTGCCAGGGCCATTGCATCCTCGAAGGCGTGCCCGGCCTGGCCAAGACGATGATGATCTCGACGCTGTCCAGGCTCCTGGGCCTGGACTTCGGGCGCATCCAGTTCACGCCTGACCTCATGCCCTCGGACATCACGGGCACGGAGATTCTCGAAGAGGACCAGGCCACGGGGCGCCGCGCGATGCGCTTCGTCCGCGGCCCGCTGTTCGCAAACATGATTCTCGCCGACGAGATCAACCGCACCCCGCCCAAGACGCAGGCCGCACTTCTCCAGGCGATGCAGGAATACCAGGTGACGGTCGCCGGCGAGCATCACGCGCTGTCGCTCCCCTTCTTCGTGCTCGGCACGCAGAACCCGATTGAATCGGAAGGCACCTACCCGTTGCCCGAAGCGCAGCTTGACCGCTTCATGCTCAAGATCAACGTCGAGTACCCCACGCTCGACCAGGAGATCGCCATCGCACTGATTCCGACCGGGGCCGACCCCGCCGACGTCGAGCCGGTGCTGGGTCGAGAGGAAATCCTCGACATTCAGCAGGTCGTTCGGCGGGTCCTGATCGCATCGTCGATCGCGGCCTACGCCGTCCGCCTCGTGCGCGCGACGCGACCGGACGACGACGCGAACCCGGGCTTCGTCCGGCAGTACGTCAGCTGGGGCGCCGGCCCGCGCGCCTGCCAGGCGCTGCTGATGGGCGCTCGCGCCCGCGCGCTGCTCGACGGCCGAACGAACGTGTCCGTCGAAGACATCCGGTTCATGGCCAAGCCCGTGCTGCGCCACCGCCTGGTCACGAACTTCACCGCGGAGAGCGAGAACATCACGACGGACGACCTCATCGGCAGGCTCATCGACGAGCTTCCGGAGGTCGGCTGAGCGCGTCGCTCCCTGCTCCCCGCTCCCTGCCCCTGCTCCCCCGAGGCCCGGATCATCGACACTCGCCCCTCCGACACCTCGCTTCTCGACACGGCCGCGCTCACGCGTATCGCGCGTCTCGAGCTGATCGCCAGTCATGCGGTCGAGGGATTCCTCTCGGGAAAGCATCCCAGCCCGTATCACGGCTCGAGCGTCGAGTATGCCGATCATCGCCCTTACTCGCTGGGCGATCCGATCCGGACGATCGACTGGAAGCTGCTCGCCAAGACGGACAAGGCCTACATCAAGCTCTTCGAGGAGCAGACCAACGTACGCGGCACGATCCTGGTCGACGCTTCCGAATCGATGTCGTTCGGCTCCGGCGCGCTGACGAAGTTCGATTACGCCCGCCGGCTCGCGGCAGCGCTCGCCTACCTCATGATCCACCAGAATGACGCCGTCGGAATGGCGATGTTCGACCGCGAGGTACGCAGTTATGTTCCCGCCCGCGGCACCGCGAGCCATTTCCGCCGACTGCTGGAAACACTCGAGGCGGCGCAGCCCCGCAGCGACACGCGCATCGCGGCGGTGCTGCACGAGCTGGCCGGACGGCTGCGACGGCGCGGCATGGTGATCGTCATCAGCGACCTGCTCGACGATCCGGAGCGGATTTCGAAGGGCCTCGCCCACTTCCGGCACCGCAGCCATGACGTGATCGTGTTTCACGTCGTCGACGCCGACGAGCTGACTTTTCCGTATGAGCGGGTCACGCGGTTCCGCGACCCTGAAGGCACCGGCATGACGGTCGTCAATCCCAGATCCGTCCGGCGCCAGTACCTTCAGCGGCTGACCGCCCACTTCGAGCAGTTGCAGCACGCCTGCCGGGAGTGCGGCGTGAGCTACGAGCAGGTGCGCACGGATCATTCCTACGACCAGATGCTCAGCGCTTACCTGGCCAAGCGAAGCCGGGTAAGAAGGACAGCGAAGGTGTAACGTGTCCGGCCTTTTCGGCAACGCGTGGCTGTTATGGTTCCTGCCGCTGGCGGCGCTGCCGTTCCTGCTGCACCTGATGACGCGATATCGGCTGCGCACGGTCAGGCTCAGCACCTACCGCTTCCTGATAGAAGGCTACGTGCAGCAGCGGCGCCGCCTTCGTTTCCTGGAATGGCTGCTGATGATGATGCGCACTGCGGTAGTGCTGCTCATCGTGTTCGCACTTTCCCGGCCGCACGTATCGCCCCTGAATTGGCTTCCGGGCGCCGGCGGCTCGGGGGAGGTCGTGCTGGTCATCGACACGAGTCCGTCGATGTCGCTGCGCACGGGCGGCACGTCGAGCCTCGAGCGCGCCAGGGGCGCAGCGCGGCAGATCGTCGACCGGCTCGGTCGCGAGCGCAAGGTCACGGTCATCGCCGCGGGCGCGCGGCCGGAGGTGCTCGTCTCGCGGTTCGCATCGCGACGAGACGTGATCCTGGATGCGATCGACGGCCTTGCCGTCTCCGCCGCCGCGGCCAACCTTGCCTCGACGATCGACCATGTCTTCGACGGCGACGGGGACCGGTTGCGGTACGTTTACCTGATCACCGACGCTCATCGCCAGCGCTGGACCGATCTGAACGGACATCCCGCCCTGAGCCGATTGGACCAGTCCGATCACGTGGCCCTGATCGACGTCGGACCGGACGAGCGCGTCGTGAACCTTGCCGTGTCCGGCAGCGCGCCTGTCGACCGGCGACCCGTCGTCGGCCTGCCCGTCATGCTCAGCTCGACCGTCGTGAACACGTCGAAGGACGAGCACGCCGCCACGGCGCTGGCGGTCACGATCGACGGACAGCGCGAGCACCGGCTTCACCTCGCGCTGCGGCCCGGTGAAAAGGTGACGCAGGCCTGCACCGTCACGCCGCGCCGCGCCGGGTTGCTGCGCGGCCATTTCGACCTGCCCGGCGATGCCTTCCGTGATGATGACCGGTTTCATTTCTGCCTGAACGTCGCGCCCCGGATCGACACGCTCATCGTGACCCCGCAGCCGCCGTCCCCCGAGGGGCAGGCGTCGTCGCTGTTTCTTTCGACGGCCCTGCGGGCGCCGGCCACCGCGGCCTTCGGACAGGATGTCGCCGATCGGGCGCTCGCCGAGGCGATCGCGGTGCGCACCGTGACCCCCGATAAGCTCGACGCCGCGCAACTCGAGTCCGCGGACGTGGCGGTGCTGGTGCATGTACCGCTCGACGCCGAGCGCAGCGCGATGCTTCGCCGGTACGTCGAGTCAGGCGGGGGCGTGCTCGCGATCCCCGGTCCCGGCGTCGATCCGGCCACCTACCATGCCGGGCTGCTTGCGCCGACCGGCACGGGCGCCGACCCGATTCTCAAGCTGGACGCGCCGGTCGGAGACCCCGAGGACGAGTCGTCGTTCGCGTCGATCACGCGCCTCGAGTCGAAGCACCCCGTACTCACACCCTTCATCGGCGCCGAAGACGACGCGTTCGCGACCACCCGGCTGTACCGGTACTTTCCGATCCGCGTGGCCCCAGGGGCCGACGACGCCACCGCGCTGATCGGCGTCACAGGCGGCGCCGCCGTGCTCGCGGAAGCCCGCGTGGGCGCCGGTCGGATCATTCTCGCCGGCTTCGGAGCGACCCCGGACTGGTCGAATCTCCCGCTGAAGCCGCCCTACGTGCCGCTCGTGCTCCGCGCCATCAACGACCTGCGCCGACCGGACCGCGTGACGATCCCCGCCGCCGTGGCCCCGGAGACCCCCGCCGTCATCGAGATTTCGGATCGCTGGGCCTCGGCCCAGGTCGAGATCGTCGAGCCGGAAGGTCGCCCTCACAAGGTCGAATTGCACCGCAGCGGTCGCATCCTGACCGGCGCTTTCGAGCAGACGGGCGCAACGGGCATTTACCAGGTCAACGTGCTGCCGCGCGCCGAAGGCGCACCGGAGCGGCTCGAGTTCGGGTTCGCGGTCAACCTGGACGCCGAGCGCACCGCGTTCGAGAAGGCCCGGGAGCACGATTTCGTCCGAATCTTCGGCGAGCACGATCGGTTTCATTACCAGGGCACCTCGTCCGACGACCCGATGCTGGCCGGTCACTTTCGCGCGCGACGCGAAGTCTGGCGCTGGCTGATCGGCGCCATGTTCGTCTTCGTCTTCGTCGAACTGTTCCTTGCGACGACGCGACAGGACCGCGCCGAGCAGGGCCCCGCGGACGGCAACGCGGCGGCCCGCTTCGGGCGCCGCGTGGGCCGGACCATGGACCGCGCAGGCATCTGGGTGTCGCTGCCGAAATCCAGACGGGACGGCCATCCCGCGGAGTCCCGTCGATGAACCAGTTGAAACATCGAAGCGAAGATCCGCCGAAGGCGGACCGAGCATCGAGCACATCCTCATGACGCTCTTACACGCTCATTCTCCCGACGGCGAAGACCTCGAACACCTCGTGATCGAGACACGGCGCCGGCTGCGCAAAACGACGCTGGCCACCGGAGCCGGCGTCGCGGCGGCCGTCATCATCGGATCTCTGACGCTGACGGCGCTCGTCGACATGCTTCTGCCGCTGCCCGTCCCCATGCGCGTCGCGCTCGCGACGATGTTCTGGTCGCTGGTCGCCGTCGTGACGATCGGCGGCGTGTTCTGGCCGGCACTGCGCCGTCTGCATCTCGACGGTGTCGCCCATCGGATCGAACGCACCGTTCCGGCCATGCACAATCGACTGATCACGGTGCTCGACCTGCGCCGCGGCCGCCTTGCCGACAGCGACATCGAGTTCGTGGAGCGACTGCTCGATCAGACACGAACCCGACTGAATGAGTACGAGCCGCAGCGCGTCGCGCGGCGTCGTCCGCAGAAGATCGCCGCCGTCGTCGCCGGGCTGGCCGCCCTCGCGTCCATCCTTCTGCTGGCCGTCTGCTTCGACCGGCTCCCCACCGCCGTCGCCCGGATCCTGCGACCGACCGCGGAGATCGCGCCGGTGTCGCACATCGTGCTGCGATCGGTCACGGGCGATCTTCGCGTGCTCGAAGGTGATCCGATCGAAATCGTCGCGTCGGTCGAGCGCGGCGACGTCCAGACGCTGACCTGCCGCCTGGGTGAAGCCGACGGCCGATGGCACGACTACCCCATGCTCCGCGACGACGATGGACGATTCGTTTTCCGCATCGAAGCGCTGCACACCTCGTGCCGCTACCGCATCGACGGCGGCGGCACCTGGACGGCGACGCACCGGATCACGATGATCCGGCGACCGATCGTCGAGCGTGTGAGCGCGTCCGTTCAACTGCCGACGTACACGCGTCTCGACACGATCCGGGCGATCGATCCCGAGGACACGCAGGTCAAGGTTCTGGAAGGCTCCACGGTCATCGTCGAGGCCGAGGTGCGCGGCGCCGTCGCGGGAACGCTCGAGATTCTCGAAACCGGCGACGGTGAAGGGGACGCGCCCACCGAGCGGCGGATCGTCTGGTTCGACGACGATCTGCCCCCGGACGCCATCTCCACCGGGACGTGGCGTTGGGTTCAGCGACCGGCGTTCAGCGGGACGCGGGCACACACGTTCGACTGGAAGCGCGAGCCTTACGGATTCACGACGCGACTCCATCCGATCGTCGTCCAACCCGAAGCGACGTTCTTCGTCATGATCCGACTGGACGAGCGCGATCCGCCTTCGCAGGTGACCATCACGCTCAGGCATGCGAAGGGCGATCACGCTCTCACCTGGCGCGCCGAACCGGAAGAGAACGACGTCGGGCCCCTGCCGGACGCAGGCCGATGGATCCGGCTCACGGCGCCGGCCTCGGTGTTCATGGCCGCCGACGCGACCGAGCCCCTGCCGCTCGAAGGGATGACGTTCGCCGTCGACCAGGGTCGCGCGACGTTCGATCGCACTGGCCTTCTGCTGCCGCCACAGACGGCCGACCCTGTCCGCGCGCTGCGGCCGATCCGCTCCATCGACATGACGCACGATGCGCAGCGCGGTTCGTGGCATGCTTCGTTTGTCGCTGAGCGAGACTGCGCGTACGCCGCCCGCTTTCGCAACGAGCTCGATCAGTCCAACGCCGCGCTCAGGCCCGTGGCGGTGTCGGTCACCGCCGACCAGCCGCCGACGGTGATCGTCGAGCAGCCCGTCGAGGACGTCCTCGTCGACGAGTTGCTGGCCGTGCCGCTGCTGGGTCGCGGGTTCGACGATTACGGCGTGCAGAACCTCGCGATCCAGTTCCGCGTCGACGGCGACGAGTCATACGGCGCGGTCACGGCCCTGCCCGGCGGCGTGTTCGAAGCCCCGGTGAGCTCCCGAACGATCCTGGGATCCGTCGACACCCGAGCCCATGACCTGCAGCGCGGCCAGGCCGTCGAATGGCGCCTGGTCGCGACGGACTTCAAGGGCCAGGTCGGTCATACCGAGCCGCGGCGGATCACGCTTGCGACCGCCGAGCAACGATCGGGCGACGGCGTCGCGCGCCGCCCGGCCGCGTTGCGCCGGCTGCTCGATGATCTCGCCAGGGCGCTGTCGGCTCAGAAGGACGTCACGCAAGCAGCCGGAGAGATGGCCGATCGGCTGCTGCCGCCGCCACCGACGGGGGAAACGCCCGTCGGCACGTTGACGCTGGTCAACCCGGACGGTACGCCGATGACGCCGGAGCAGATCCAGGAGCATTTCGCGCAGGCGCGAGCGACGCTCACCGACGAGCAGCGCGAACAGCTCGACGCGCTCAACAAGCGCCTCGTGGAGCAGCACGAGATGTACCGCGCGCTGGCCGAGCGATTCAACCAGTCCGTCGCCGATTCGGAGGCGTCGGCCCTGGCGCTGCCCCAGGAGGCCATGCTGCTGCGCGAGATGAGCGCCGGCACGGCGCGGCAGGCCGAGCTTGCCGATCGAATGCAGCGCACGGCCGAGGAACCGCACCTCTGGGCCGAGCTGGACCGCACGGCGCCGCAGATGGAGCGCATGATGCGGGACCTGCACAGGCAGATCGAGCAGCTCGAAAGATCGCGGCGCGAGCTGGCCGAGGATCCCCTGGCCGCGCGTGACCGGATGCTCTCGCTGATGGCCGCGATGGAAGGCCGCGGCGCGTTGAGAATGCTCGACGGCCTCGACGAATCGGTCCGGGACCATCGCGACGCGATGCGGCAACTGCAGAATCGACTCGAAACGCTTTCGCAGAAGGTCGAGGACGCTGCGGCCGAAACGCTCGAAGAGCTCAGCCGTGAGCAGGCGGAGCTGGATCGGCAAGCCATCGAACGAATGCGCGCCGCCATGGACATGCTCGAGTCGATGTCCGACCAGCCCCGAGACGAGACCGAGCTGCAGGCGCCCTGGGCGCCGCCGCGCGCGGCGCGGCGCATGCCCGTCGAGCAGGACACGCCGGAAGAGCAACTCGAGACGGACAAGGCGCCGAATGATGCGACGCGATCGCAGGCGCCGGAAGCACCTGACGACGCGGACTGGTGGGATCGGCGCGTCGAGTTCCCTTCGGAGGCGCGTTGGCAGACCCTGCTGGAAGAGCGTTTCGCCGACCGGGATCGCCCGGTCGATCGGCCCGAGGGCGATGAGCCGGAGGCAGGAATGATCAGTCCGAGGGAGCTTCTCGCCGCGCACCAGCGGGCCATGGGGCAGCAACTGACGCAGAACAGCAACGAGCTGGCCCGGGCCCGGCGCAATCTTGGAGAGATGTCACAGGAACTGAACTCGATGTTGCAGTCACTGCGCCGTGGCGGAGCCGCCGACCCGGCGGCGGACCGCGCACGGATCATGTCACGCATGAACCGCATGATGAGCTCGGCGCGCATGCGGCGATTCGGCGCCCTGGCCCGGCGCGCCGACACGCTGCTGGTCCGGCCCTCGACGATGGCGCCCGCCGGACCGACCTGGCAGCTCACGAACCTCGCCCTGCCCGCCGGGACGACGCCCGTGCTCGATGCCGTCGAGACGGAACTGACGGGTCGGCAGCGCGCCACGTTCTACCGACTGCCACCTTCGATCCGGCACCCGCTGATCCAGGGCATGGGCGAGCGCGGACCGGACGGATACCAGCACCTCATCGACGCGTACTACCGGCTTCTGGCCGAGGCCGTCCGGGAGCCGGAACCATGACCTGGCTGCTCGAGCTCATCGGCGCGCGCGACGAGCTGGTCACCGGCGCGGACCGGCTTCAATGGGCATGGTCGAGGCCGCTCTACCTGATCCTGCTCGTGCCGTGGGCGGCCGCCGCGATCTACATCGTGCATCGCCACAATCGGAGCCTCCCGCACGTCGCCGCGCTGCCGCGTCATACCCTCAGCGCCTCGCGCATCCTGCTGCTGCTGCTCGGCGTGCTCATCCTGGCCGGGCCGATCGGCCGGCTCACCGAATCGATCTCGCGACGGCCGGTCGTCGCGATCGTGCTCGACGTGTCCGAAAGCATGAGCCTGCCCGCGGGTCCGTTCGACCCGGATCGAACGGCGGCCCTTGGCTCGGCGACCGGAATCGACCAGCCCGCGGAAGAAGGGGCGACGGCACCGACGGCCGCGGACGTGCGCAAGGCGCTCAGCCGGATGAGCCGCCTCGAGCTTGCCCGGGCCTCGCTTCGCCGCGCCATGTCGACCTCTTTCGACGGGATCGGGCAGCGCTTCGAAATCAAGGGCTACGCGGCTGCGTTGAAGGCGGCGCCCTGGGATCCTGCAAGCGACGACCTGCAGACGGATTCCGATGCGACGTGGACGCAGGACGCCACGGCGCTGGGCACGGCCATCGAACGCGTGATCGAGGACGCTGCCGGCCGGGACCTCGCGGGCATCGTGCTGCTCTCTGACGGGCGGACGAACGAGGGCCCGGATCCGCTGCGCATCCTGGAGGCCGCCGGCCACCCGGCGCCGGTCTGGTCCGTGCCGACCGGCCCGCGCGAACCGGTGACCGACGTCTCGCTCATCGACGTGCTGGCGCCCGGCAGCATGACCGTCGGCGACACCGCGTCGATCGTGTGCACCTTCGAATCGCACGGGCTGGCCGGCAAGCCGGTCACGGTCAAGCTGCTCCGCGAACAGCAAACGCTTGACGAGGTGCAGGCGATCCTGCGCGACGGCGGTCGGCAGCAGGCGGCCCTGAGCTTCACGCCGGGGCCGGAGGACAAGGGCCAGACGATGCTGACCATCGTCGTCGAAGGCCCCGCCGAGGAGCAGATCGCCGAGAACAACCGCCAGGTCGTATCCGTCGACGTCAGTGACGAACGTCTGCGCGTGCTCTACGTCGAAGGCGGTCCCCGCTGGGACTTCCGGTTCCTCGATCACGCCATGCGGCGCGACGGCGGACTCGAGGCCACGCTCATCGTCGAGGCCTCGTTCGCGGGCGCGGAAGACGTCGTCGCGGCGTCCGGCATCCCGACGGACGTCGAGGGCTTCGCTGCATTCCATGCGGTCGTGCTCGGCGACGTCTCGCCGGCGCTGCTGTCGGCGCCGATCGTCGAGCCGTTGGCCGAAGCGGTGGAGAAACGGGGACTCGGGCTCATCATCCAGGCGGGCCCGCGGCACATGCCCAGCGCCTTTGACGGCACGAACATCGCGGCACTGCTGCCGGCCGCCGTCGACGGCGACGGCACGCCGGCGCCCGCATTCGAGCCGTTTCGGATGTCGGTCACCGCGCGCGGCGCGCTGCACCCGGCTTTCCGTCTGTACGACGATCCCTCGAAGAACCGGGCGCTGTGGAACGGCATGCCGACGTTCCTGTGGGCTGCCGCCGCCAGGGCGCCACGGGCCGGCGCGACGGTGCTCGCCGACTTCGACGACGGCCGCCGGCCTCTGATCGTGGAGCATCGACGCGGCCGCGGCCGAGTTCTGTTCGTGGGCATCGACTCGACCTTCCTCTGGCGCCGCAACGTCGGCGATCACCTGTTCTACCGGTTCTGGGGGCAGGCGATCCGCCACGTCGGCCGCGCCCGCGAGCAGGACGATCGAAGCTGGATGCAGGTTTATCCCCGCAGGATCGAGCCGGGCGAGTCGGTCGCCATCGAGGTGTACGGCGTCGATGAAGCGGGAGCGGCGCTCGACGCGCCACGACTCGAGGCGAAGGTCACGTCAAGCGGCGAAAAGCGACCGGTCGGACTGAGCGCCACGGGGCAGCCTGGACACTACCGAGGCACCTGGCAATCGCAGGGCGCGGGGCCCGTGCGCATCAGCTTCACCGACCCGCGCGGCCGCGTGCTGAGCAGCGACGTCCATGTCGGAAGCATGGGGCGCGAGATGAGGCGACCCGGTGTGGACCGGGACGCGCTCGGACGGCTCGCCGACGCCAGCGGCGGTGCGTTGATCGAAATCGAAGAGCTTGCGCAAGTGCCCGACAGGCTGCAGGGCGGGCCCACTGCCGCGACATTGCGGATCGAGGACGAGCTTTGGGACAACTGGGTGACGGTCCTGGTCCTCGTCTCCATCTATTGCACCGACGTCGGCATCCGGCGTCTTCTGGGACTGGCATGAACACCTCACGAATCGTTTGCGTCGTCGTCGCCGTCGCCGTCGCCATGCTCATCGTCGCCGCGCCGGCCGCCGCGGCCGAACGCAGCGCCGCGCTGCTGCCCGATCCTCACGAGATGGCACGGGTCGAGGCGGCCGTCGACCAGTCCCTGGAGTACCTGCTGTCGCAGCAGCACCCCGACGGATCCTGGCCGAGCGGCAAGGGCGTCAACAACGGCGTGAACGCCCTTTGCCTGCTCGCGTTTCTCGGCCGCGGCCACGTGCCGGCGCGCGGTCCGTACCAGCCGGTCGTCGATCGCGCCATTGCCTTCATCGTCAATACGCAGGAGGAGAGTGGACTGTACCGGACGCCGAATCACTGGAACGGCGTCATGTACGAGCACGGCCTCTGCACGCTCGCGATGATCGAGGCCTACGGCTTCATGCTCGACGATCAGATGCGCCGCAGCGCCCAGAGCGCCGTCGACCTGATCGTCAAGGTCCAGTCACCGCTCGGCGGCTGGCGCTATCAGCCCGTGCCTGCCCAGGCCGATCTGAGCGTAACCGTCATGCAGGTCGTCGCGCTGCGGGCCGCCCAGAACGCACGGCTCGAGGTGCCGAAGAAGACGCTCGACGCCGCGCTCAAGTATGTCCGCGCCTGCGCCAAGGACAACGGCTTCGCCTACCAGCCGGGAGGCAACCCGAGCGTGCCCCAGTCCGCCGCCGGCGCCCTGAGCATGCAGCTACTCGGCGCGTTCGACGATCCGTCGGTGACGAAGGCCCTCGATTACCTGAAGAACTGGAACTACACGCACGAGTCCGGGCACTTCTGGTACATGAACTATTATGCGATGCAGGCGAACTTCCAGGCCGGCGGTGCCCACTGGGATCACTGGCATCGACGCGTCCGCGCGTTCCTCCTGAGTCACCAGCGCCCGAACGGCGCCTGGCCCGCCTTCAAAGATGGTCAGTACGCGGGGCCGACCGAGTGCTACTCGACGGCGCTCGGCGCGATGACGCTGGAGGTGTACATGCATTATCTTCCGGCGTATCAGCGGTGAGTCCAAAAGCCGAATGATCGATCGTCAGCATCCACTGTTCCTGTGGGCGAAGGGGCGGAAGCCCGTCCCGCGTCGCCGGTAGCATGATGCGCCTGAAAGCCCACCGATACATCTTCCCGGCACCGGTTTCGATTTACGAAAGAAGATCGAACGTGCGATGGCGGCGCGGATTCACGCTCCGGGGCGAATCGATTCCCCGGTGGCTCGAGGCCTGCATGGCGAAATGCTGCGCCGCCGCGGACCTGCCGCTCGGCGCACGCGGCACACCGATCGATCTGTCCCTCACGAACGGCCCCTCTCATCAAAGAAAGGACCACGAACGCCACCTCCAGTCCTACCGGCTGTCGATTGAGGTCGACGGCTCCGTGCGCATCGAAAGTCCCTCGCCCGCCGGCTTGCAGCACGGCATCGTGACCTTCTGCCAGATCGTCGAGGCGTTCGCCGGGGGCGCGCCGGTCGGCGCGGCTCGCATCGACGACGAGCCCGCCTTCCGCGTCCGGGGGGTGATGATCGATAGCGCGCGGGAGTTCTTTCCGCCGACCCGCTACCTGAAGAAGATCATCGACCGGCTCGTCCGCCTGAAGCTCAACACGCTCTGGATCTACCTGGAGAACAACTTCAAGGCGCCGGGCCTGGAGGACCTCTCGACCTCGAAAGGGATGACGCCCGAGCAGGCGAAGATCGTGAGCGAATACGGCGCCCGGCGCGGCGTGGACGTCGTGCCCGCGACCAACCTCGTCAGCCACATGGAAGGCTGGTTCCGGCTCGAGCGGTACAGCGATCTCTGCGACGGCCGGACGCGCAGCTACCCGCTGCTGAACAGCAGGAAGATGTTCGATCTCGTCAGGCGCTACGTCGACGGTCTTTGCGAGGCGTTCGGGTCAAGAAACTTCCACGCCGGTCTGGACGAGCTTCTTTTCACCGGCACGAATCCCAGGGCCGCGAAGGCGATCGAGAAGAAGGGCAAGGCCGCTTACTACGGTGACTTCGCGGCGCGGATCATCGCGCACCTGAAGGCGCGAGGCAAGACCGTGTGGATGTGGGACGACATGGTGCTCGGTAAGAACGTCTGGCGCCCCGAAGGGTTCCGCCACGACGCGGAGAAAGCGCTGCGACGCATCCCCGCGGACGTCATCCCGGTGCACTGGTGGTACCGAGAGCAGACGCCGGAGCATCACAAGAGCATCAGGCGGGTCCGCGACAGCGGAAGGCCGTTCGTCGTCTCCCCCAACAGCCTGGCGGCGAAATGCGATTACGGCGACGTCGGGCGCGCGGCGCGCAACCAGACGTACCTCGCCCGGACCGGTCTGAAGCACGGCGCATTCGGGTACGTCTGCACGTCATGGCAGAACCAGTGGGGCTCCAGCTACGAAGCGCACTGGCCGCTGCTGGCGATGTCGGCCGGGCAGGGCTGGTCCGGCGGGACGGAGGTGAACGGGACGTTCCTGCGGCGCCTGTCGTTCGCGATCACGGGCGAGCTGAGCGGCGCACTCGGGCGATACCTGCAGTCCCTTTCTTCGATCGAGCACCTGCTGGCCGGCACGGACGGCAAGGCCAGGCCGCACCTGCGACGCATCTTCATCCGTGAAGGTGCCCATCAGTTGTGGCGACGGCTTTCTCCCGTGCTGTCACGGTCGGATCGCGGGAAGTTGCGGCGTCTGGTCCGTGACGCCCGCGAGCACTACCGGTCGATCGGCGACCTTGATCCCGATCTGCGCCGGGCGCTGCGCCTGCCGGTCAGCCTCTTCGAGGAGAGTCTTGCGATCATCGACGCGTTCGATCGGGCCTGGGCCGCGTATCACGCAGCTTCGACCACGCAGCGCGAGGGCACCGCGAAGGCCTTCAGCCGGCAGATCGAAAAGACGAAGGCTCACCTCAGGCAGGCCGTCGAAGGCATGCGACGATTCCGGCTGGCATTGAAGGAGCAGGAAAAGAGCGGATACACGCCTTACGACGCGAACGCCGTCAGCAGATTTGCACGGGAGCTTGCCGGTGTGCCGAACCTGATCGACCGGATCGTGCAGCGCGATCTTCCCCTGCCGTATTTCGAGCGGCTGCTCTACCTGCCGGACTGCTACTACGCGTCGAACCTCGAGCAGGCAAAGCTGCAGACCATGTTTTTCGAGAGGTACCCGAATCTTCCCTGGTTGGGCTTCGTGCCATTGAAGTCGAACGATCAGTCGCGTCGACGCCGCGCCGTCATCAGACCGCCCGCCACCAGCAGGGCCAGCGAGGTCGGCTCGGGGTAGAAGAAGCGGATTTCAGCGAGGCCGGCGTCACCGCCGCCATGGTTTCCGCTGCCGGCGGTCGCATTCAGCATGGTGATGATCACGTGCTGTGCGGACACGCCTAACGGCAGATCGAACCCGGTGTAGCCAGCAAGGCCGGATCCAACCGGGAACGTGTGTGCTCCCGAGGTGCCGCCGCCATCGAGCAGGTTCCAGTTGGTGCCGTCGGAGGAATACTCGATCACGACGTTGTTGAGTCCGCGCAAAGGGTCATCACCGCCAGGTGCCCCGTTGTAGTTCCAGACTTTGGCGTTCTCCAGAGGGTACACCTGGTCGAAGTCGAATCGGATCCAGTTCGGACCCGTCGGGTCCGAGTACGTGCCGGAATGGGGGCCATTCTCGCGATCATCGCGATCGCCCATCCAATGTATGCCTGAGAGCCAGTTATTGTTCTCGTGCTCGCCGGCCGCGTTCAGTCCCGAACCGTCGACGGTCGCGCTGCCGGGCGACGGCCCATGGTCGGTGCCCACCGAGACCATCACGAGCGAGCTCGTGTCCTGGTTGATGTCGCCGTTCGGGTCGGGCGCGATGAGCAGCTGCGCGGACGCGCCGGCGGCGAATCCAAGCAGGGTCAGCATCGCAAGCAATGAAATCCTGTTCATGTTCATGGTCATCTCCTTCTTTGAAACGGCGAACGAAACGCTCGTTCGCGGAAAACAGTTCGTGTCTCGCAGGCGCGCGATATGCGTTTCAAACTACATGATACCGAGCATGAAATCGAGCAGCGCAGCGCCTTGGAAAGAATCCTTCTCTCACAATCCTTCTATCACAATCCTTCTCTCACAATCCTTCCAGCTCGCACGACCGACCGAATGGCCGTTTACACGATCTTATTATTCTACATCCCCCAGATTCCACGTCAACAGGCAAATGACGGGGATCTTCAGATTCCCGAGCGAAGCCCGGTCAGTGCCGTTTGCACCGAGATACGAGGCAACCCGATCCATAGCCTCGTCACGGGCCTTGTCTTCCCTGTCTTATCAGGCAGTGTCCGACTCCCCGACTCCTCCGACCCTCGACTTCCGACCCTCGACCTTCGACCTTCGACCTTCGACTTTCGACTTTCGACTTTCGACTTTCGACTTTCGACTTTCGACTTTCGACCTTCGACCTTCGACTTTCGAC
>NYZC01000054.1 GCA_002686995.1 Phycisphaeraceae bacterium
CGTCTGCGCGCATGCGCTGGGGGCTCGCTTCGCTCGACCCCAGGCACCCCTTACAGGAAGCCTTGAAGGCCAGGACTTGTGTAGTACAACCAGGGCGTCAGCCCACGGGTCCGATGCGCGGCCACCTCATGACGGATGCGTCGCACCGGCGCGCCCGGAACCCGCGCCCCGCGCGCCCCGAACAAGGTATCGTTGCCCCCATGAGCCGCCATTCCCCTCGCGTCACGCCCCTGCTCGCCGCAATCGTCATCGCCTCAGCGTCGGTCGCGACCGCGTCCGACGACGGCTGGCTCCGTGACGAGGTGTGGCGCGAGCACGCTCACGGTGTTTCCCTGCGCCCGCCCGCGGACGCCACGCTGTTCGAGCGAATCGTCCCCGACTCCGTCCCCTGGACGCTCGGAGGCGGCGGTCCCAAGCAGGTCGTCCTGACCGATCTCGCGGCACGCTTCCGGCTCGAACCGATCCGGAAGGAGCTTCGGCGCCAGCGAGACCGCGAGGCTCGGCGCCTGCTGGACGCGATCGTCGACGACCGGACCCTGACGCCCCGCGGTCACGCCACGTTCCTGGCCCACTCCAACGATGATGCCCTGCTCCGCATGGAAGGTCACGACGGTTACGCGATCCGGCTCTACGTGCGCTCGACGAAGAACGAGGTGCGCGTCAACCAGGTCGGCGAGGCGGCGATCGGACAGGTCGCCCACGAAACACCCAGCGCCGTCGTCACCGAGCAGCGGAAAACGAAGATCGCGGATCAGCCGGCCGTCGTGCTCGTCTACAAGATCCCGGATCGCCAGGAAGGCGACCGGGCGCGGGTCCAGTCCATCGTCCAGCTGGATCGCAGGCACTTCGCGATGCTGCAGTTGGACGTCCCGCACATCTTGCTCCGCGACGTCCGACCGATCTACCGCCAGGTCCAGAACAGCATCCGCATCACGCCACAGAAAGAGCTGAAGCAAGCCCGGCACGTGCTCATTGAAGCGGGCCGTCAATGGCTCGAGGGGCTGAACAAGAAGCGGCTGGCGGCGATCGTCCGACCGTCGCAGCTTCTGCGCATCGTGCAGGAGGGCCACCAGGGCAACGTCGACATCGGCTATCTCCGCGTCCGGACCGAACGTACGACGGAGCTTCACATGCCGGGCGTCGCCATCCTCGTCAACGCGCGGGTGCGATCGAACGAGCACGTGCACGACACCGACAGCCGGTTCTTCCTGTCCCTCGACGGCCGTCACGAGATGTGGAAGATCAACACGACCGCGCGCAGCGCCGTTCGAGGCGCGGCGGCGTCGAAGCCGGCCCTGAGCTGGGCTGAAACCGGACTGCGCAGCGGAGACCGCATCGAGGTGCATCACCAGGATCTTTCCGGACCGAACACTCGCCACTGGAAACGGCCGCCGGGCTACGTATCGCAGGTGCTGGTTCACCTGCTTGACGGCCTGATCCCCCACGAGCAGCCGGGCGAATACGGCTTCTACGCCTACCTCCCGTCGGACAACGAGCTGGCCTTCCGGACCATCAACGTGACGCCGCGCGAGGAGGGCGGATTTCTCGTGCTGACGCGCTCGAGCCCGAAGCACGGCCTGAGCGTGGCGGAATACGACGCCGAGGGAAAGCTGGTCGCGCGCCGCATGCCCGGACGCCGCTGGCTCATCCCGACGGACGGAGAAGAGCTCGCCCGGTTGTGGGGCGCAGCGGAGAGCAAGTAGCGGGGAGCGGGGAGCACATCGCGCGGATAACGATTTGCCTCGCCCTCCTATTGTTCGGTAAGAAAGAGAACGCCTGCCCTAACCCGCGTCGGCACGCTTCGACGCGGCACGAGACAGACCACGGCCGGCAAAGAGAACCGCGCGGTGTCGCCGCGCGAGCAGTGGCATGAGAATCCCAAGGTGCATGTCGCGGCGGACGTGTCACGGACTGTTCGCCGTGCTCACAGGCGTGCTGTCCGCCGCGCCCGCGCCGGGCGTCGTCGGGCCGATCAATCCTCCCGGCCCGCCCACGGAGAACGCACCGTCGGCGGGCGGGCAGTTCCCCGCCGTCGGCGGCCTGTTCGCCCTGCGCCAGCTCCATGACCTTTCTCCGATCGGCCCGGGCGACGACCCGGTCGACGACGATACGAAGGACTTCCTTCAGTTCTGCACGGCGACGCTGATCTCGTCCCGGCACGTGCTGAGCGCCGCGCACTGCTTCTTCGAGCCCAGCCTCATCGACCCGACGACCGGCCAGATCCGGTTTCAGCACGCGCCTGAGACCGGCAGCGCCGGCAGCAACCCCGACGACTCGCGCGACGACCTCACGCAAACCGGCATCTTCAGCACTTACGACTTCAGCAAGGTCACCATCCACCCCCTCTACCTCGACCCGCTCAATCAGGGACTCGGGGCGACGACGCCGAACGACATCGCGATCATCGAGCTCGGCGCGCCCGTGCCCGACACGCAGCAGGATCCCATCCGCGGCATCGACCCCCTGGGCGTCGCCGGCGGCGACCTGGCGGGACAGGCCGTCGACCTCGTCGGCTGGGGCGCGACCAACAACGGCCAGTTCGGCACCAAGCGGAACGGGCGCAACGTCATCGACGCGCAGGGCGACAACCTGCTGCAGATCGTGCCGAAGAGCCTGCTCGAGCTCGACTTCGATCCGCCCGCCGGCGCCCCCGACCCGCTCGTCGACGACGTGGGGGTCGGACGCGGCGACTCGGGCGGGCCCCTTCTGATCGGAGGCGCCGTCGCGGGTGTGGCGTCGCACGCCGAGGCGAGCCAGATCTTTCCCAACGGCACGCATGTCAGCCAGCACGGCGACCGGATGCGCCATACGCGCGTGTCGGCGTACCAGTCGCGTTTCGTCGAGCCGGTCGTGGCGGGAGAAGCCACCGCCGTCGCCGACTCGGACCACCTCACGTTCATGGACCAGTGGCACGTGCCGGCGGGCGACCCTGGATCCGTCCTCGGGCTCGAGACGCTCACCGTCGTCGTCGAGGCCAAGCAGTTCGGACCGCTCGATCTGCACCTCATGATTCCGGATGTCACCGTGGGTGGCGACGCCGCGCTCGCCCTGGACCTGCGCATCAGCAATGGGAGCGTGACCGACTGGTCGGAGCTGAGGATGGGGATCGGCGTCACCGTCCCCAACGCGACCGACGACGGGTTCGAGTTCGTGCAGTCCTCGAACGGCGACGACCTGTTCATCAGGTCGAACCCCGTGCCGACCGAGCCGACCGGGGCATTCGACCCCCAGCTCGGAGTCGACAATCCGATCGAGCCGAACATCCTGGTCTGGGCGGACGACCCGCCTGACGCGCCCGGACTGAGGCGCGACGAGCAGGCGCGGTTCATCATGGTGATCGAAGTCTCCGATGACACGGACGGCTTCAACGACGGGGTCACGACTTTCACGATCAGGCATATCGCCGTTCCCGAACCAGGGATCCTCACGATGTTCCTGGCGACGATGCTCAGCCGGCCACATGCGCCAGGCCGTCTCAAAAATCGCCAGTGAGGACTTCCGACGGCAGGCAATCGACACATGGGTTATGGAATTCACGGAATTTGGGGGTATCTCCCTATTCCGGACGTGACTTACCACAATAGAACGGTACCATTCACATTGTTCGCGACCCCAGGGGAAGACCGAGAGATTTCAGATGTCGCCTGCAGAACCCAATGGCGCGGAAGCGGCGGCGGTGATCCCGCAGGTCACCGACATCGCGTCGCGCCGCGCCCCGGCCGGGGCGACGATCGCGCGCCTGTTCGAGCAACGGGCGCAGGCGACGCCAGATGCTTTGGCGGTCACCGGGGACCGTGATCTCTCCTACGGCGATCTCAACCGTCTCGCCAACCGCGTCGCTCACCTCCTGGCCCGAGAGGCATTGCCGAGGGGCGGACGCGTGGCCATCTGCATGGCCCCTTCGGATCGAATGGTGATTGCGATGCTGGGCATCCTCAAGGCGGGCGGCGCCTACGTGCCGATCGACCCGTCCTATCCCGCCGAGCGGATCACCTTCATGCTGGAAGACACGGCGGCGCCCATCGTGCTGACGGAGCGCGCCGAGAACGGGGCGCAAACCCCGGCCGGCTGCCGCTTCTTCGACATTGCCGATCCAGATGCCTTCCAAGGGCTGTCGGATCACGATCCGCAAAACGATCCGGCACGCGCCGACGACGACCCCGCATACGTCATCTACACATCCGGATCGACGGGCACACCAAAAGGCGTGGTCGTCCCGCACCGGGCCGTGGTCCGCCTCGTGCTCGACACCGACTACGTCGATCTGAAACCGAACGACCGCATCGCCCAGGCATCCAACTGCTGTTTCGACGCCGCGACGTTCGAGATCTGGGGCGCGCTGCTCAACGGCGCGTCGCTCCACCTCTTCGACCGCGACGTCGTGCTCAACCCCGTCGCGATGGCCGGTCAGCTCGAGCGCCATCGCATCACGACGCTGTTTCTCACGACCGCGCTGTTCAACCAGATGGTGCGCGAGCGACCGGGCGCGTTTCGTGGACTGCGGCACCTGCTGTTCGGAGGCGAGGCGGCGGATCCCCACTGCGTGCGCGCCGCACTGGATCACGATCCACCCGAACGGCTGCTCCACGTCTACGGCCCGACCGAGAACACGACGTTCTCGACCTGGCACCTCGTCCGATCCGTGGCACCCGACGCGACGACCGTGCCGATCGGTTCCGCCATCGCGCGCACGACCGCACACGTTCTGGACGACCAGCGACAACCCGTGGCCGAAGGCGAGACCGGCGAACTCTGGCTCGGCGGCGAAGGGCTCGCGGACGGCTACCTCAACCAGCCCGAGCTGACCGCCGAGCGCTTCGTCGACGATCCTGACGGCAACGGCGCCGGGCGCTGCTACCGGACCGGCGACATCGTCCGCCTCCTGTCCGGCGGACAGATCGAGTTCGTCGGGCGGCGCGATCACCAGGTGAAGCTCCGCGGCTTCCGCGTGGAGCTCGGCGAGATCGAGGTCGCCCTGGAGCAGCATGACGCCGTCGCCCAGGCCGTCGTGACCGCGCGCGAGGATCTGCCCGGCGAACGGCGGCTGGTGGCCTATGTCGTCCGCGCCGACGCTGAGATCACGGCCGGCGCGCTGCGCGACGCACTGGGCACCCGGCTTCCCGACTACATGGTGCCGCAGAGCTGGGTGCTCCTGGATTCGCTGCCGCTGACAACCAACGGGAAAGTCGACCGTCACGCTCTGCCGGCCCCCGATGCGACCCGGCCCGACCTCGACACGCCCTACGTCGCGCCCCGCGACGACACGGAACGGACGATGGTCGCCATTCTGGATGAGCTGCTGGGGATCGAGCGCATCGGAGTCGAAGACGACTTCTACGTTCTCGGGGCTCACTCGCTCGTTGCGATTCGATTCGCCTCGGCCGTGAGCGCACGACTGGGCGTCGACCTGCCGCTCGCCGACGTCTTCGCCCAACCGACCGTGGCCAGCCTGGCGCGCCTCGCGGAGACCGGCGCGGGTACGCCCCCGCGAGGCGCGGAAAGCCTGCCGACGCGCCCGGCCGAGCCGCCACTGTCCTTCGCCCAGGAACGGGTCTGGTTCGTTGAAAGCCTTCAGCCGAACACGACCGCGTACCACTTCCAGTCGCTGTTGACGTTCAGGGGTCCGCTGGACGTCGCCGCCCTGCAGGCGAGCCTCGCCGAAATCGTCCGACGGCACGAAATCTATCGCACGACCTTCGAAACGCGCGACGGGCGGCCCGTGCAGGTGATTCACGATGCGATGGACGTCGAGCTACCGGTCATCCCGGTCCCGCCAGGCGCCACGCAGGCCGACCTCGACCGCCTGATCGACGAGCAGGTCCGAAAGCCGTTCGACGTGATGAAGCTCCCACTGATTCGCTGGATCCTGCTGCAACGCGGGGACCACGAGCACGTGCTGGTTCACATCGAGCACCATCTCGTCCACGACGGCTGGTCGTTCAACGTGTTTCTCGAGGAGCTTTCCGCGCTGTACGCCGCGCGTCGCGACGGTCGGCCCGACGCGCTGGCTCCGCCCTCGATGCAGTTCGCCGACTTCGCATGCCGCGAGCGTGACTGGATGAGCAGCGAGGAGGCCGCGGCAGGACTCGAGTTCTGGCGACGGAACCTGCGCGGACCGCTGCCCGAGACCACGCTGCCGCTCGATCGGCCGCGCCCGGCCCGCCCCGCCTTTCGCGGGGCCGCGCCGCGGTTCGAGCTGCCGTCGGAGCTGTGCCGGACGGTGCGCGCATTCTGCCGCGCCGAGTCGGCGACGCTGTTCATGACGATGTACACCGCGTTCGCCGCGCTGCTGCACCGTTACGGCGGCCAGGACGATCTGTGCATCGGAACCGCCGTCGCCAACCGCCGGCAGCGCGAAGCGGAATCGATGATCGGAATGACGGTCAACAACGTGGTGCTGCGCACCGACACCTCCGGCAACCCGACCTTCCGCACGCTCCTCGGTCGCGTCCGTGACATGACGCGGCAGGTTTACGCCCATGAGCAGGTGCCGTTCGACCAGGTGGTGGCCGCCGTCCAGCCCAGGCGCGATCTGAACCGCAACCCACTGTTTCAGATCATGTTCTCGTTCCACGACTCGCCTCTCCACAAGCTGTCGTTCCCCGATCTCGACGTCGAGCTCCACGAGGGGCTGAGCAACGGCTCCACCAAGTTCGACATCGGCATCGTCGTGATCCCGCGCCGCGAGCAGCGACTGGGCACCGGAGCCGAATCCGACGAGTCCATCACGATCGTCTGGGAGTACGACACCGACCTGTTCGACGCGTCCACGATCGATCGCATGATCGACAACTACCGGCGCCTGCTCGAACGGATGGTCTGCGACCCGGATCAGCACGTCTGGCAGCAGCCGCTGCTGTCGGATGACGACCGTCGCACGACGCTCACCGAGTGGAACGACACCGCGATGGCGGTGGAAGGCTCGCCGTGTGTCCACGAGCGGTTCGAGGAGCAGGCGCGGCGCACGCCCGATCGCGTCGCGCTCACCTTCGAGAGCTCGTCACTCACGTACCGCCAGCTGAACGAACGCGCGAATTGCCTTGCCCACCACCTGCGTGCCTGCGGCGTCGGACCGGACACGATCGTCGGCGTGAGCCTCGAACGGTCCACCGCCATCGTGGTCGCCGTCATCGCCGTGCTGAAAGCCGGCGGTGCGTACCTGTCGCTCGACCCGGGCCTGCCGAACGAGCGTCTGTCCACGATGATCGACGATTCATCGACGCCGGCGATCATCACGTCGGAGGCGAGACACGAAGCGTTCGAGGATTTCCAGGGCGTCCTGGTGACCGTCGACCGAGGCGGCGCGCCGACACCGCCCGCCGGCGCGGAAATCCTCTCGAATCCGGAACCCGTCGCGACCGGCAACGATCTCGCCTACGTCATCTACACGTCAGGGTCCACCGGCGTGCCCAAGGCCGTGCTCATCGAGCACCGGGCGCTGACGAATCACATGGCCTGGATGCAGCAAGCCCTGCCGTTGCATGAAGACGACGTGTTGGCGTTCAAGTACGCACTGAGCTTCGATGTCGCCACGCTCGAGATCTTCGCGCCTCTCCTCGTCGGGGCGCGCCTGGTCGTCGCTCCGGCCGTCCGGCACCTGGATGCCGTGCAACTGGTCCGGCTGATGGCCGAGGAGCGCATCACCGTCGTGGACGTGATGCCGTCCATGATGGCGATGATGCTCGACGTCCCCGGGCTTGCCCGCTGCACCGATCTTCGGTTCGTGATCTGCGGCGCCGAGGTGCTGTCGGCCGATCTGCGCGACCGGATATTCGAGAAGCTCGACGTCCAGCTCGCCAATCTCTACGGCCCCAGCGAAACAACGATCGACGCCACGTGGTACGTGTGCCGGCGCGACGATCAGGGCCCCGTGCCGATCGGCCGCCCCATGGCCAACACGCGCCTCTACGTGCTCGATCGCGGCCTGCATCCCGTGCCGATCGGCGTCGTCGGCGAGCTGTACATCGGTGGCGCCGGCGTCGCGCGGGGCTATCTCAACCGACCGGAGCTGACGCAGGAGCGCTTCATCGACAACCCGTTCACCGACGCGGGCGGTGAACGGCTGTACCGCACCGGTGATCTCGTTCGCTACCGGGCCGACGGCAACCTCGACTTCATCGGGCGCATCGACGAGCAGGTCAAGGTGCGCGGCTACCGGATCGAGCCCGGGGAGATCGAGTCCGTGCTCCAGTCGCATCCGAGCGTGCTGGATGCCGCGGTCGTGGGCCGTGGCGATTGCGCGATCGACGACCCGGCGCGACTGCGCGCGGCGCTGGAGGCCATGGATCCCGAAGCATGCGAGCACCTGCTCGCCGAGATCGAATCGGACGGCGTCGACGTGCACCTGGTGCGCCGGCACCCGCAGTTCGAGCTGAACCTCGACGTGCGCGACCCGCAGTTCGCACGGCCGCCGAGCGACGCCCAGCGCAACTGGATTCTCCAGCGCTCGCTCGACGAGCTTTCCGACGACCTGCAGTGCCTGGACGAGCAGACGCGGCGGTTCGTCGCGGGCTCGGATCGCCCCGCGATCGAGACGAAATGGCAGGAGAGCGACGCCCGGTACGACGACGAAGCGCTGATCATCGACGGCCAGCAGGTGATGCAGCGCTGGGAGCAGCCGCTCATGGAGGCGATGGCCCGCATCGTCACCGAACACGGCGGCGACGTGCTCGAAGTCGGGTTCGGCATGGGCATCTCCGCGACGCACATCCAGCAGTTCGGCGCGCGCTCCCACACGATCATCGAATACAACGACCAGGTGGCCGGCCGCTTCGACCCGTGGCGGCGCCGCTATCGCGACCGCGACATCCGCCTCGTCGAGGGCCGCTGGCAGGACGTCGTCGGCGACCTCGGCCCGTTCGACGGGATCTTCTTCGACGCCTACCCGCTCGACGAGCAGGAATACACCCAGGCCGTCGTCGAGAACGTCACGTTCGCCGCGCCGTTCTTCGCCGCGGCGGCCGGCCTGCTCCGCCCCGGCGGCATCTTCACCTACTACACCAACGAGATCGACTCGTTCAGCCGGCGCCACCAGCGCCTGCTGCTGAGTCATTTCAGGAGCTTCACGCTGGAAGTCGTCCGCGGCCTCGCCCCGCCGGAAGACTGCCAGTACTGGTGGGCCGACTCCATGGCGGTCGTGAAAGCGGTGAAAGGAGAGACGTAAGAGTCGAACGTGCCGCACCTGCGAACCGCGCGGCGTGAGCCCGCGGGTCGAATGCCATGACGGCCTTTTTACCGCGGCAAACTGAATATCGCACCCAGGTCTCACGCCCCGATCAACTTCCGCAGCGTCGTCGTCACCCAGGAATAATCTCGCCCCGAACACGCTACGCCCTTGAAACTCGAGGCGGAGATCCGCCGAAGGCGGACCGACCCATGCCCGATCTCACGCACAGACTCTCTCAACTCGACGACGCCCAACGGCGGCGACTCGCCGAGCGTCTGCGCCAGTCGGGACTGCTTTCGACACCGGATCGCGCCGACGCACCCGCGACACGGCTCGCGGCGTTCGTCGTGGCAGGTGAGGACGCATCCGACGCGCTGACCGCTGACCTGCGCCAATACGTCGGCGAGCGCCTTCCGCAATACATGGTTCCCTCGACCTTCACGGTGCTCGACCGCATTCCGCGCATTGCCGGCGGCAAGATCAATCGGCGCGCCCTGCCCCATGACTCGGCGCCGCCGACGGCCGGTCGAACCGCGCGTCCGCCGTCGACGGACCTCGAGCGCCGCCTCGCCCGCGTCTGGGCCGACCTGCTGCAGGTCGACGAGGTGGGCGTCGACGAGGATTTCTTCGAGATCGGCGGTCACTCCCTGCTGGCCATGCAGCTTCTGTCGCGCATCCGCGACCGCTGCGACGTCGAGGTGCCGATCCAGCAGCTCTTCGAAGCGCCCACCGTCGCCGCGCTCGCGGCTCACGTCGAAGCCATCCAATGGGCGGACGCGAGCCGCGCGGCGCGCGACACCCACGCGGACGGCCCGCGCGAGGAGGGTGAGATTTGACGCCGCAGCAGCTTCTTGCCGACCTCCGCCGCCGCGACATCAAGGTGTGGAACGATGACGGCCGTCTGCGGTTCAGCGCCCCGGCCGGGCGGATGACCGACGACCTGCGCGCGACGCTGGGCGCGCACAAGGAGGCGGTGCTCGAGTTCCTGCGCACCGCCGAAGCGACCGGCGGCGAGACGCTGCCGCCGATCGAGCCCGCGGACCGGCCCGACGCGCTGCCCCTCAGCTTCGCGCAGCAGCGGCTCTGGTTCCTCGATCAGCTCGACCCCGGCGACCCCCGCTACAACATGCTGCGCGCCCTGCGCGTCCGCGGCCCGCTCGACCTCGAGTCGCTCGGGCGGGCGCTCGACGGCGTCGTCCGGCGCCACGAGATCCTTCGAACCCGTTTCACGACACGGGGCGACGCGCCGGTCCAGGACATCCTGCCTTCCGCGAAGCTCGAGCCCGTCCTCGTCGACCTTCGCGGCCTGCCTGAATCGGACCGATGGCGCAGGGCGCGGACGCTCGCCGAGCGTGAGTACCAGGCGCCGTTCGACCTGGCCGCGGCGCCGCTGATCCGGGCGAAAGTCTGCCAACTGGACGAGCAGGACCACGTCCTGCTCGTCGCCGTGCACCACATCGTGGCGGACGGATGGTCCCTCGGCGTCTTCCTCCGCGAGCTGGGCGCCCTGTACGAATCCGAATGCACATCGTCGGCATCGCCGCTGCGGGAGCTTGCCCTCCAGTACGCCGATTACAGCCAGTGGCAGCACCGCTGGTTCGGCAGCGCGGTCATGCAGCGCCAAGTCAACTACTGGAAAGGCCAGCTTGCCGATCCTCCGGTGCTCTCCCTGGCGACGGACCGGCCGCGCCCGAAGGCGCAGACCTATACCGGCGCGCGGACGCATTTCATCCTGCCTTCGGAACTGTCCGCCGCGCTGCGCGACCTGTGCCGCGACCAGGACGCGACGATGTTCATGACGCTGCTCGGCGGCTTCTTCGTCCTCCTGCATCGCTACTGCGGTCAGAACGACATCGGGGTCGGCGCTCCGATCGCCAACCGTCATCACCGCGAGATCGAGGACCTCATCGGCTTCTTCGTCAACACGCTGGTCCTGCGCGGCGACCTCGAGGGCGATCCGACGTTCCGGGAGCTGCTCGCGCGCGTGAAACGCAACGTGCTCGACGCCTATGCGAACCAGGACCTTCCCTTCGAGAAGCTCGTCGAGCTGCACGATCCGCAGCGCGACCTCAGCCACAACCCGCTCTTCCAGGTCATGTTCGCGTTCCAGAACGCGCCGCTCGATCCCCTCGCACTGACCGGCCTCGAGCTCGAGCCGTTCGAGGCCGAAAACACGACCGCGAAGTTCGACCTGTTCCTCGAAACCGAAGACGACGGCGCCTGCGTCCGCGGCAATCTGGAATACAACACCGACCTGTTCGACGAGGCCACGGCGCGCCGGATCGTCACGCACTTCGAAAACCTGCTGCGCTCGGCGACGGAGGATCCCGACCGTCCGGTCAGCGCGCTGACGCTGATGGCGTCGGACGAACGGCGCCGGGTCCTCGAGCAATGGAACCGGACCGGCCGCGACTACCCCGAGAACGCCATCCTGCACGAAATGCTCGAGGCGCAGGTCGCGCGCACCCCGGATGACGTGGCCGTCGTGTTCCGGGACGAGACGCTGACCTTCGACGAGCTCAATCGTAGAGCCAACAGGCTCGCCCACGAGCTTCGGGAGCGCGGGATCGGGGGCGAGGTGCTGGTCGGCATCTGCCTCGCCCGATCGATCGACGTCGTCATCTCGGTGCTCGCCGTCCTCAAGGCGGGCGGCGGTTTCGTGGCGCTGGATCCGACCTACCCGCCACAGCGCCTCGCGTTCATGCTCGAGGACACGAAGCTGCCGCTGCTGCTCACGCAGACGCCTCTTCTCGAATCGCTGCCCGAGTTCGACGGCCAGATCCTCTGTATGGACCGCGACGCCCAATCGTGGTCGGAGCGGCCGGAATCGAACCCCGATCACGTCAGCTCGTCGCAGGACGCCGTCTACATCATCTACACGTCGGGCTCGACCGGCCGGCCCAAGGGCATCGTGATGAAGCACCTGGGCGTGGCGAACATGGTCCGGTGGACGATGGAGCACAGCGCCGCCGGACCGGGGACGCGCACCGCGCAGTTCGCGTCGTTGAGCTTCGACATTTCCTACCAGGAGATGTTCGCCACATGGTGCACGGGCGGCGTGCTCGTGATGATCGACCAGGAGACGCGCTACGACACCGATCGCCTGCTGAGCTTCCTAGACCATGCGTCGATCGATCGGCTTTTCCTGCCGTTCGTCGTGTTCCAGCAGCTTGCCGACCTGTCCGCCGTCTCCGGCCGCGTGCCGGATCGCCTCCGCGAGCTTTACGTCGCAGGCGAGCAGCTTCGCGTCACCGCGTCGATCCGGCGCTTCATGCAAGGCCTCGAAGACTGCACGCTGATCAACCAGTACGGCCCTTCCGAGGCGCACGTGGTCACGTCGTGGACACTGGAGGGACCGCCCGATTCGTGGCCGCATCTGCCGCCGATCGGCCGGCCGCTGGCCAACACCAAGATCGTGCTGCTCGACGACCGACTCGAGCCCGTCCCGGTCGGCGTGCCCGGCGAAATCTTCGTCGGCGGGCGCTGTCTTGCCCGCGGATACCTGAATCGGCCCGAGCTGACCGCGGAGAAGTTCATTCGCGACCCGTTCAGCGACGATCCGGAAGATCGCCTGTACCGGACCGGCGACCAGGCGCGGTTCCGCGAGGACGGTCGGCTGGAGTTCCTCGGGCGCGTCGACGACCAGATCAAGGTGCGCGGGTTCCGCGTGGAGCCGGGAGAAATCGAGGCCGTCCTGTGCCGCCAGGACCGCGTGCGCGAGGCCGCCGTAATCGTTCACGAGGATGCGGTGGTCGGCAAACGCCTGATCGCATACGTCGTCGGTGACGGCGCCCCGCCCTCCGCCGACGCGCTGCGCCGGTTCCTCGCCGACCAGGTGCCCGACTACATGATCCCCGCGGTGTTCGTGCCACTGGACGAGTTGCCGCTCACCATCCACGGCAAGTTGAAACGCGGGGCCCTGCCGCCGCCACCCGAGGGCACTCGTCAGCTCGAGCGCCCGTACCAGGCGCCACGGACGCCCCTGCAATCACAGCTCGCGGAAATCTGGCGCGAGGTGCTGGGCGTCGAGCGAATCGGCATCGAGGACAACTTCTTCGAGCTGGGCGGCCACTCGATCCTGGCGACGCGGCTTGTCGCACGGATGCGCCGCGCGTTTCCGTCGGCGGAGCTTCCACTGCGGCTCATCTTCGAGCGTCCGACAATCGCCCTGCTGGCCGACCGGATCGACGATGAGCCGACGGCGTCGGTTGCGGACGCTCCGTCGCATGGCGCGTCGGCGTCGCGGAACGCGCCTCTTTCCTCCGCGCAGCAGCGGCTCTGGTACCTCCACGAGGTGACGCCGGAGACGGCCGCCTACAACCTGCCCGCGGCGCTTCGGATCGACGGCGCGCTCGACGTGGCGGCGCTCGAAGATGCGCTCGACGACGTCGTGGCGCATCACGAATCCCTTCGCACGATCTTCCCAACGGATCGGGGCCACGCGTACCAAGTCGTAAACGACGTCGCGCCCGTCACGATGCGCAAGACGGAGATCCACGACGACGCAAACCTGGGACGCGCGCTCGCCGACGAGGCCGCGCGCCCGTTCGACCTGAACGCGGGCCCGCTGATTCGCGCCCTGCTTGTGCGAACGGCGCCTGACCGGCACGTGCTGCTGATCACCATGCACCACATCGTGTCCGACGGATGGTCACTGGAGATCCTCTTCGAGGACCTCTCCACCGCATACGACGTCCGAACCGGCTCGGCCGGACCGTCCGCATCCTGCGACGAAGGTCGCTGGACCTACGCAGACTACGTCAGCGCCCAGGACGCGTGGTACCGCACGCCCGACTGCGATCGACAGGTCCGATTCTGGCGCGACCGCCTCGCCGGCGCCCCCACGCTCGAGCTGCCCACCGACCGCGCCCGTCCCGCCATCACGTCGTTTCACGGCGCGTCGGCGACCCTGGACCTCGACGCCGACCTCGTCGCTCGCCTCGAGCGCATCGGCCTGGGCGAACAGGCCACGCTGTTCATGACGCTGCTGACCGGTTTCAACATCCTGCTGCAACGTCACTGCCGACAGGAAGACATCGTCATCGGCACACCCGTTTCCGGCCGCGGGCGCGCCGAGACCGAACGACTGATCGGGTTCTTCGTCAACATGCTCGTCGTGCGCACCGACGTCGATCCGGAGCTTTCGTTCCGGCAGCTGCTCGGTCGCGTGCGCGACGCCGCGCTCTCGACCTTCGAGCACGACCAGGTGCCTTTCGAGAAGCTCGTGGACCAGCTGCGGCCGCAGCGCGATCCGAGCCGCAATCCGCTGTTCCAGGTGCTGTTCACGCTGCAGCAGCCGACGGCCGCGGCGTTTCGGCCCGCGGGGCTCGACGTCACGCCCGTCGCGCTCGGCGGGCAGATGGCGCGCTTCGATCTCGAGGCCTACGCCTGCCGCGACGACGACCGGATTTCGGTGACCTTCAACTACAACCGGGACCTTTTCGACGCCGACACGATCGATCGGATGCTCGCGCAGTTCCGCGTATTGCTGCAATCCGCGGCGACGGATCCGGATCAGGCCGTCGGCGCCCTGCCCCTGCTGACGGAAGCGCAGCGCGATCGCCTCGTCATCGCGTGGAATCGCACGGACACACCCTATCCGCGTGAATCGAGCGTGGTCGACCTGTTCGAGCAGCAGGCGCGGCAGACGCCGAACGCTGTCGCGCTCGAGTTCGACGGCGCCGAAACGACGTACGACGAGCTTGACCGTGCCACCAGTCGAATGGCGCGGCGGCTGCAGCGGGACGGCGTCACCGCAGGCTCCCACGTGGCCATCTGCGCGGATCGCGGGGCTGCTTTCGTCGTCACGATGCTTGCCGTGCTGAAGGCCGGAGCCGCGTATCTTCCGATCGACCCGACCGAGCCCGCTCGGCGCATCGAGCGGATGCTCGAGCAGGTCTCGGTGTCCGCGATCGTCACGGAGCCGCAGTACGCGGGCACGTTCGCATCCGCCGACTGCCCGGTGACGATGCTCGAAACCGTCGACGACGGCACCGTTTCGGATGAGCCGCTGTCGCCGATCGCCGGCCCCGAGGATGCCGCATACGTCATGTTCACCTCCGGATCGACCGGACGGCCCAAGGGCGTGCGCGTCGGCCACCGCGCCATCGTCCGCCTGGTCCGCGACACGAACTACATCACGCTGTCACCCCGTGACGGCGTGGCCCAGGCATCGACCGTTGCCTTCGACGCCGCGACGTTCGAGGTGTGGGGCGCACTGCTGAACGGCGCGCGCCTCGTCGGCGTCCCCAGGCAGACGCTGCTCGCGCCGTCGGCGCTGGCCGACCACGTCCGCGAGCGCGGCATCGACGTCATGTTCATGACGACGCCCCTTTTCAACCAGCTCGCGGACGATGTGCCGGAGATGTTTTCCCGGCTTCGGTGCCTGATGTTCGGCGGCGAGCGGGCCGACCCGGACGTCGTGCGCCGCGTCGCGCGGCATCACCGGCCGCAGCACCTGCTGAACGTCTACGGCCCGACCGAGTCGACGACATTCGCGACGTGGTACGAAGTCCCTGACGACTTCGACGCCGACTCGGTGCCGATCGGCGGTCCCGTCGCCAACACGAAGCTCTACCTTCTCGACGACCGGATGAACCCGGTGCCCGTCGGCGTGACCGGCCAGATCTGGCTGGGCGGCGACGGCGTCGCGCTCGGCTATGCGGGCGGCGAGGCGTCCGACCACGCGCGGTTCGCCGACGATCCGTTCTCCAGCCGGCCCGCAGCGCGCCTGTATCGAACCGGCGACCTTGCCCGGTACGACGACGAGGGCCGCGTTCACTTCGTGAGCCGCATCGACGACCAGGTGAAGCTGCGCGGCTTCCGCATCGAGCTGGGCGAGATCGAGTCGGTGCTCACGACGCATCGTGCATTGCGCGAGGTCGCCGTGGTCATGTCGCAGGATCGGCTTTTGGCCTACTACGTCGACGACGGCAGCGATCCGCAGCCATCGGAGCTCAAAGCACACCTCGGTGCTCACCTGCCTCGTTACATGATGCCGGCCCATTTCGTCCGGCTCGACCGCATGCCGCTGACCGCCGGCGGCAAGATCGACCGCAAGGCGCTCCCCGAGCCGTCACGCCGCGGCGCCGACGCGCCGGGCGTGCCGCCGGAAAGCGACACCGAACGCCGGCTGGCGGCGATCTGGCGCGACATCCTCGGCATCGAAGCCGTCGGCGCGGACGACAACTTCTTCGACCTCGGCGGGCACTCGCTCCTGTCGCTGAAAGTCACGGCCCGGATCGAGAAACAGATCGGCGCGCGGATCAACCCGATGGACCTGATGCTGCAGTCGCTCCGCCAGGTTGCCGCGACCTGCGATCGCGAAGAGGCGGCGGAGTCGACAAGAAGTCGCGGCGGGCTGATGTCGACGCTGCGGAAGATGATCGGGGCGTGAGGCGTCGGAAGGTCGGAAGGTCGAAGGTCGGAAGGTCGAAGGTCGAAGGTCGAAGGTCGAAGGTCGAAGGTCGAAGGTCGAAGGTCGAAGGTCGAAGGTCGAAG
>NYZC01000055.1 GCA_002686995.1 Phycisphaeraceae bacterium
GAGCTTGCCCGGGCCGGCGGCGCTGTCGTGGTCGACGAGCCGAAGCCCGGTTACGGCTCGGCCTGCCTGGCGGGGCTCGAATGGATCGCCAGGCAGGACCCGCCTCCGGACATCGTGGCGTTCCTCGACGCGGACCTCGCGGACGACCCGGCGCAGCTTCCCGTCCTGTGCGCGATCGTCGCCGCCGCCGACGCGGACCTGGTGATCGGCAGCCGCCACCGTCGTGCCGAGCCGGGATCCCTGACCTCGACCCAGCGGTTCGGCAACCGCCTCTCGTGCTGGCTGATCCGTCACCTCGCCGGCGGTCGCTTCACGGACCTGGGGCCGATGCGCGTCATCGACTACGCGACCCTGCTGCGGCTGGGGATGGTGGACCGGACATGGGGATGGACGGTGGAGATGCAGTTCAAGGCCGCCGCGACGGGCGTCCGTGCCGCGGAGGTCGATGTGCCGTACCGCCGGCGCCGGGCCGGCGACAGCAAGATTTCGGGCACCTGGATCGGCAGCGCGCGGGCCGGGTTCAAGATTCTCCTCACCGTCGCGAGATTGTGGTGGAAGGTGCGGGTGCGAAGCTGAAGGAACCACTGAGAACCGTGGTCCTCTTGCCCGCGTCAGGCCAGCAGAGAGGCGTCCTGGCGACCTGAGAAACCCGAGTCGATCTCGTGCCAGGCGAGAATGGCATCCTCGCCGCGCTGCCAGCAGAGGTAGACCTCGCGCCTCTCGTGCAGGGCGGGGAAATCGATCAGTCCGCGCTCGAAGTCTTTCAGTTCGACCCCCACGAGGGCGAGCTCGTCGATGAACTCGTTCAACTCGTCCATGAGCATCTCGTACTGCTCGCGCAGCTCGTCGAGCGAGTCGGCGGGATCGGGATGCTCGATCTGCTGTCGAATCCGTACGGCGCGCTGGTAGCGGTCGGAGATGTCGTCAGCCACGCGGGAGACGTAAGGCACGGCCCGGTTGGCTTCGTGGATGGTGAAGTATTTCTTGCCGGGCTTCGGCTCGTTCGAGACGACCGTGGACATGTCGTGCGTATTCATCAATCGGATCCTGCAACTGCCGGCAGAACTCACCGCCGGACGATTATTGGACGGTCGCGAGGCAAGTCAAACCCCGCCGGCGCGAGCCCTCGGTTTCGGGCTATATCGGCCGAGACCGGCAGCGAGTTGCAAAATCCAACTTATTCGGTCTCTCGATTCGGACGTAGCGCCCGCCGGCGGCAGGATGCAGGATGCGGGCCCTCGGCCCGATGCGGGATGCAGGTTCGTGGGCGTTCGCAGCCGAAGCGGCCAGCCGTGTCAGGGCTCCGGCGATCGCGAAGCGAGAAGCGGCGAGCCGAGGGCGGACATGACGTCGAACGTGAGCGAGAGGAGCAGGGGCACCACCAGGAGCGTGAAGATCGTGGCCACGAGCAGGCCGCCGACGAGCACGCTCGCCAGGCCCCGGTACAGCTCGCTGCCTGAACCGGGCATGAGGACGAGCGGAAGCATGCCGAACACGCTGGTCAGCGTCGTCATGAACACAGGGCGGAGGCGCGTGCGGACGGACTCGCGGATCGCGTCACGGGGCGAGAGACGCGTCGCGGTCGCCCCGTCCGCCGTGTCCCCTTCGCCGCGCATGAAGTTGAGCGCCTGGTGCACGAGAAGGATCGCGTTGTTGACGACGACGCCGACGAGGATGACGAACCCGAGCATCGTGATCACGTCAAGCTGCTGGGTCGGCACCAGCGGGTCGAGTGCGGTCACGGCGCTGGTCACCGCGAGGGCCGCGAACCCGCCGAGCATCGCCATCGGCACGGTGACCATGATGACGACGGGAAGCAGGAAGCTCTCGAACAGCGCGGCCATGAGCAGGTACGTGACGAGCAGGGCGATGGCGAAGCGGCTCAGCCCGACGCTGCGCAGGCTCGGCCAGCTCCAGCCCTCCCAGACCCCGGTGACCGCCTGCCGGACCTGGGTCAGCTTGCTTGCCGAGCCGGTCGCGTCGACCTGCACGCCGCGCTCGATGGCACCGGCTTCGGTGAGCTGCTCGACCATCCCATCGATCTCGATCGCCGCCTGCTCGAGCGGGATCTCGTTCGGCAGGCGCACCGACAGGGAGACCGCACGCTGCTCCTCGATGCGCCGGATCGACTGGGGGCTGTCCGAGCGCGTCATCGTCGTGACGGCGGAAAGCGGAACGATGTCGTCGGTGCCGTCCGCGTTGCGCGCCACCACCGGCGTCATCCCGACGGAGTCGACCGACAGCGCGATCGACGGGTCGCGGATCATGACGACATCGATCGACTCGCCGCCGACCCGGTAGTCGCCGATGATGACGCCGTCGACGAGCGTCTGGACCGTCATGCCGAGCGTCGACACGTTGACGCGGAGCGCGGCGGCGCGCACGGGGTCGGGCCGGACCTGCAGCTCGGGGCCCGGCTGGTTGAAGTTGATCGGGTCAGGGCGGATGCTTCCGTATCCGAACTGCTGGCCGAGGCGCTGGTACAGCGCGTCCGCGGACCGGCGCACGCCCGCGATGTCGGCGCCCGCGACCTCGACCTCGATCGCGTTGCCGCCGCTCACGCCGCGGCCGAAGATCGAAGGCTGGAACGCGAAACCGATCGCACCCGGCACCTGGTTCATCGCGCCGGTCAGCAGGCCGCTCAGCGGGCGGACGATCTGCTTGGCCCCGCTCGACGCGCCCATGAAGACCGTGCCGCCGAACGTCACGAAGAAGTAGTTCTCGATCGGCGGGCACGCGACCTGGGCGAACTGGCCCGGGCCGAGCATGAGCGTCGCCTTGGGCAGGCGCGCGGCTTCTTCCAGCGTTTCGGCCTTCCAGTAGTCCTCGATGCTCGCTTCCACGCGGTGGGCGATCGTTTCGTTGTGCGCGATGCTGTAGGCCGGCGGCGTGAGCATGATGCCGAACACCAGGTTGCGGTTGCCGTCCGGCAGGTAGCTCGCCGGCGGCAGCAGCAGCCACGACCCGAGCAGGGACGCCGCCATCAGCACGACGACGATGAGCCCGCGCAGGGCGCGCCGGCCCGGGTCGGGGCCGGTCAGCGCGTGGATGATCCCGGCGAAGCGGTCCCGTCGCCGCTCGAGCCAGGGGGTCACGCCGAACAGGGCGCGGCCGGCCGAGGCGGCCGCTGACGGATCGCGACGGCGCAGCCAGCGCGCCGACGCCGACGGAATCACCATGACCGCGACGACGAGCGAGAGGGTGACCGACGCGATGATCGCGATCGCGATGTCGCGGAAGAGCTGGCCGGCCTCCTCCTCCATGAAGATCACGGGAAAGAAGACGGCGAGCGTCGTCAGCGTCGACGCGAGGATCGCGCCCCAGACCTCTTTCGCGCCGTCGTAGGCGGCGCGGGCGGGCCGCTTGCCCAGGCCCAGGTGACGGTCGATGTTCTCCAGCACGACGATCGCGTTGTCGACGACCATGCCCACCGCGAACGCGAGCCCCGCAAGGCTGACGACGTTGAGCGTGCGCCCGCTGCCCCACATCACGATGAACGTCGAAACGACGCAGACGGGGATCGCGAGGCTCACGATCAGGGTGGGGCGGATCGTGCGCAGGAACAGCAGCAGCACGATCGCCGCGAGCAGCCCGCCGAATCCCAGCGAGCGGACGACAAGCGAGATCGCGTCATCGATATAGATGGTCTCGTCGTACACCTGCTGCAGGCGCAGGCCGTGCCCGAGGTTGGCGAGGATGCGCTCGTTGACCAGCTCGATGCGCTGCTGCAGGCCGAGCATCCTGCCGTCCGCCGAGCCGCGCATCACGCGCAGCACGTTCGCGCCCGACTCGCGAATCGCGTTGAGGGCGATGGCCGGCTGCGCCCGCGCCCGCACGAACGATCGCCGCCGCGCCAGGGTCAGCACGACTTCGCCGAGATCGCCGACCTGCACCGGTCCGCCGTCGTCGTAGGCGACGATGGTGCGGCGGATCTGCTCGAGGTCGTCGTACTGGCCGACCGTCCGGATCCGCACGTCGCGGTGGCCGTCCTCCAGGTCGCCGGCGGACACGTTCACGTTGGTCAGGCGCAGGATGTCGCGCACTTCCGCGAACGTGATGCCCCGGTCCGCGAGCCGCGCCGGGTCGAGGCGGACGTGAACCTCCCGATCGCGGCCGCCGTAGACGTTGACCTCGCTCAGCCCGTCCACCCGCTCCAGGAGCGGCTTGATGCGGTCCTCGGCGACGTCGCGAATCTGCTCGACGTCGAACTCGGGATCGGCGGCGGTCAGGACCATCCACGCGATCGCGTTCTCGCTTGCGCCGTCGGCCACCGCGATGACCGGCTCGTCGACGTCGTCGGGATACTCCGGCACCTCGCGCAGCTTGTCGGAGACCTCCTGCAGGGCGCGGCGCATGTCCGTGCCGATCACGAACTCCAGTTCGATCTCGGACTGCCCCTGCGACGCGATCGCCTTCATCCGGTCGACGCCGGTGACGCTCTTGAGCTTGTCCTCCTGCTCCTCGACGATCTGCTGCTCGACCTCCAGCGGGCTGCGGCCGGTCCAGTCCGTGGTGATCTTGATCACCGGCTGGTCGACGTTCGGCACGAGCTGGATCGGGATCGTCAGCACGCTGATCGCGCCGAACATGATCAACCAGAGCACGCCGACGGTGATCTTCACCGGGTTGTCGATGGCGAAGCGAATGACGTTCATGGAGGTAGCCGAAAGTCGGCAGCCGGGTGGCCGGGGTCGAGCGCAGCGAGCCCCCGGTGAACCGGCCGATCAATTACGAGATTCGAATCGTCTCGATCTTCCCGCAGGGGCTCGCTGCGCCCGACCCCGGCCACCCGGCGAAACAAGATCTCAGTAACTCAGCGGCTGACCGGGGAAAAGTCGCTCGGCGCCCTCGATGACGACGTTCATGCCCTTGATCAGCTGGCCGGGCCGCATCGGCGCGACGGCGTACTGCTCGCCGTGGCCGAACATGATCCGCACCGGCGCCGGCTCGGCGCGGCCTTCGCGCTCGGCCCAGACCACCATGCCCGTCGCCGAATGCTGCACCGCCGAGCGCGGCACGAGCAGCGTCTCGCGGCGTTCGCCGATCGGAAGCCGGGCGAGCGCGCTCATGCCCGGTTTGTAACGGCCGTCGGTGTCGTCGAAGCGGACCTTCACGGGAAACGTTCGGGCGCTCTCCGACGCGAGCGGCACGATGGCGACGATGCGGCCCTCGACCACGTCGCCGAGCGCGTCGACGACGATCTCGATCGCGTCGCCCCGGCGCACGTGGTTGACCAGGCGCTCGGGCACGTCGGCGACGGCGTCGATGGGGCCGCGCGAGTTAACGGTGAAGACCGAGGTGCCTTCCTCGACCCACTGGCCAAGCTCGGTCATGCGGCGCACGACGACGCCTTCGAACGGCGCCCTGACGGTCATCCGGTCGAGGCGCTGGCGGGCGAGCTTCAGGTCGGCGCGGGCCGCCGCGACGTTGGCGACGGCGCTTTCGTAGCGCGCCCGCGCCGCTTCGCGATCGTCCATGGCGTCCTCGACCTCCTTCGTGCGGCTCGAACCGCGCTGCTGCAGGGCGAGCAGGGACCGGTACTCGCGCTCGGCCTGGTTGGCGACGGCTTTCGACTCGGCGATGCCCGCTTCGGCCATCTTGAGCGCCGCCTGGGCATGGTCCACGGCCGTGCGTGCGAGGTCGGCGTCGATCCGTGCGAGCACATCGCCTTTCGCAACGACGTCGCCCTCGTCGACCGCAAGCTCGACCACGCGCCCCGGCTGCTCTGCCGCGACCGTGGAGCTGGCGACCTGTCGCAGGCGCGCCACGATCACGGTCCGCGGTTGCAGCGCCTCGGCGCCGACGACCGCGACACGCACGCGCGCCGGCGGCCCCTGCGGCGAGCCGTCGGGAGGTTGACCGTGCGCCGCGCCGGCGAGCAGCAGCGACACCCAGGTTGCAGTTAGAAAAGACTTGGATCTCATGTGTCGGGAGTATAGCGGGCGCCGGCTGCGCCGGCATGGGTGAGTGGGTGGCAGGGCGGGTCGGGCAGGCTGGGGAATCGATGATTGGTTGTCGATTATTTGTTGTCTGTTATTTCGGAGGCGCTGCGCAGGCCCGGCGCGCCTCCGAATTAACAAACAATCAATAATCGACAACCAATCATCGATTCCCCGTCTCCCGCATCGCGCGCAATCGTCATGTCGCCAGCCCCTCCACCCATCCACCCATCCACGCATTCACCCATTCACCCATCCCCCCACGCCGGCGCAGCCGGCGCCCGCCCCTCATTCCGCGAATCGCCACACGGCCACCTCGATCGTGCGCTTGCCCCATTGTCGGGCGGATTCGTGGTTCGGAAAGAGCACGTCAAGCCGTTGTCCGCGAATGTCCTTGCCGCGGTCGAGCACCTGGACCGGACGGTTCGCGTGGTAGCCGGGCACCGTGAGGATCGTGCCGAAGGGAAGCAGATCGGTGTCGGCCGCGACGAGCTTCATCCCGTTGATCCAGATGCTGTAGCCGCTCGCGGTGGAGGCGTCGGCCCATCGACCGCAGGACCGGGTGTCCGGACTGTACGCGGTGACGAGCATCTGCATCGTGCGAACCTTCACGAGCGGGCGCCCGTCGAAAGTTGGCGCGGGCCCGTCATCGAACTGCGCAGGCTCGTCAGGCGCTCCCGTGATCACGAGCGACGGATGGTCCACGGCGGCGAGGGCGATCGGCCGCATTGCGCGGTTCTGGAAGAGGAGGGCGGCGATCACGACGGTCGCCGTCACGCCGAGAAGGGCGATCGTGATGCCGTAGAACAGCCGCAGGGAGGACGTTGACCGGATTTCGCTGCAAGTCACTGGTTCGGCTCCGCGACGGCCCTGTCGGCGTGCCGTCCGCACCGCCTGACCGTCCCCTGTCTGGCTTCCGAGGCCTTCCGTGACCTGGTTCTCGGACCTTCATGATAGCAGGGAGGAGAGCCGCCTGCGGCGGGGGCGGGGAGCGAGGAGCGGGGGGCGGGGAGTCGGGGGCGGGATGTCAATATGTGCAGTTAGGCGCAATGCGCCCCGCGCCCCGCCCCCCGCTCCTCGCCCCCCCAGACCGCACTTCCGGACCGCATTGACCGCATGCCGGTCGCGGGGCTGAACCGCGCCGCAACGCCGGTCGATGGGAAACGTGTGCCGTCACCACCTCGTGGGCGATGCCATGCGTTATCGGTCCCGCGGCCCCGGCCGCAGACAACCCGGTTCCGGCTTCTCCCTGGTCGAACTCCTGGTGGTCCTCATGATCGTCGGAGCCGTGTCAGGCATTGCGCTGCCGCGCTACAGCGGGGCGCTGCTGCGCTATCGCGCCGACCTGACGGCGAAGCGCGTGGCCGCGGATTTCGAGCTCGCGCGCTCCTACGCAAAGACGAACAGCACCACGATCACGATCAGCTTCGACGCGGGCGCCCATACGCTGCGCATTCCGGCTCTGCCGGCGCTGAACGACGCGTCGGGCACGTACGAATTCAGAATCGACGAGGCGCCTTACCACGCGCGAATCGTCTCCGCGAGCTTCAACGCGACGCCGGACGTCAGCTTTGACATGTACGGGAAACCGCATAGCAGCGGCACGGTCGTGATCGAGGCAGGGGGGCACGTGAGGACGATCAACGTCGACGCGGACACGGGAGTGGCGAAGGTCCAATGAGAAGGCCTGGAATGCGAGTGTGCCGGACCCCCCCAACCCCCCCTTGGAAAGGGGGGGCTTGCCGGAGAACCCCCTCCATCCACTGGGGGGCTTGCCGGAGATCCCCCCCTATCCAATGGGGGGCTTGCCGGAGATCCCCCCCTTTCCAAGGGGGGGTTAGGGGGGGTGGATTCACTCTCATCGAAATCATCTCCAGCCTGCTGATCGTCTCCGTCCTGATCGTCGGCATCGGCTCGGTGATGACGCTGACGGTCCGGACCGTGGAAGGGGGCAACGACCACGGGGCGCGGGTGTCCGAGGCGGGCGAGATCCTGGGCGACATGCTCGCCGAGCTTCGTCTCGCGCAGGGGTTCAGCGAGCTGACCGCGAAGTCGGTGACGTTCACGGTGCCCGACCGCAACGACCCGCCCGACAATAACCCCGAGACGATCCGGTACGAGTGGACCGGCACGATCGACCAGCCGGGGACGCTCACTCGGCAGTACAACAACGGCGACGTCGTGGTCATGGCCGAGGACGTGCATCACTTCAATCTCACGCAGCTCACCCGGTTCATGACCGGGGTGCCGCTCTCGCCCGGCGGCGGGGAACAGAACCTGCTCCTGGTGGTTGCCGATGCAGGAAGCCTCTCGGTGCAGGAGACGGCGCGGAAGAGCCTGATCGAAGCCTGGGGCTACATCGTGAACCTGATCTCTGCCACCGCGAGCGCGAGCGAGTTCGACACGGCCGTCGCCGCGAACGATGTGGCCTACGTCGTCGAGATGAATGGGTCGCAGGCGCTTGGCACCAAGTTGCGCGACGCGGCGATCGGCGTGGTGAACGAGGAGGGGGCACTCGCCCAGCCGATGGGGTTTTCGGACGGCTCGTACCCGCAGTTCACGCCGAGCGACTCGGTGTTGATCGCAGACAACGATCACTACATCACGGAATCGTTCAGCCTCGAATCGATTTCCATCGTGTCCGTCGCGGGCAACCTGGTCGGCTTGGCCCTACCCACCGCGGGTGGGCTCACGACGCTCGCGCGGGTCGATGGGTTCATGCCCGGCCTCGCGGTCATCGAGACCGGAGGCGACCTTCACGGCGGCGGCACGGCGCCGCTACGGCGCGTCCAGCTTCCGTGGGGGCAGAGCGGATTCGACATCAATCAGCTCAACTCGTCCGGTCGAACGATCATGCAGCGCGCCATCGAATGGGCGGGCGGGGCCGGGGGCGGGCCCGGGTCGCCGGCGAATTTCGGCATCGAGACCCAATTTGCCACGGAAGTGCAGGGAATCGATTACATCCAGATCGCAACGCGGGCGGAGCTGACGGAAGCCGGCACCGTAACCAGCATCACGGCATACGCCCATACCAGGAGCAAGAAGGCCTGCTTCGCGATCTACTCCGACACCGGCGGCGAGCCCGATCAGTTGCTGGCCGAGTCGGTGACGGAAGCGCCGTCGGGGACGTCGTGGGTCACCATTTCCGTACCGTCCACCGAATTGGCGCCCGGCACGTACTGGCTGGCCATGTCTTTCGAGCACGGCGGCCAGGGATACTTCTCGGAGCCGGGTGGGCAGACTCGCTACCGGAACCATTCGGCGACCAGCAGCGGTTTTCTCGCGACATGGGGAACGTCCGACGATGTCTTCGCCACGGACATTTCGATCTATGCGACCTATACGCCGGAATAATCACGCGTTCACGATGATCGAGGCGGTGATCTCGATCCTGCTCGTGGGTGTCATGCTCGTCGCGGCGCTGCGCACGACCGGCGCTGCCGCGCGCGGGCGCCTCGTCGAGGACGAGACGCGTCGCGCGGCCGACCTGGCGCGCCAGATGATCAGCGAGGTGATTCAGAATCACTTCGAGGAGCCCGAGGTCGGCGGCTTCGGCCGGGAATCAGGCGAGACGTCGGGCGATCGAAGCAACTGGGACGACGTGGACGACTACTACAACGTCATCGAAAACACGCTCGTGACCAAGGACGGCACGGAGGTACCGAACACGGCGGGCTGGCGGCGCACCACGCAGGTTGCATACATCGACCCGGCAAGCTTCGAGGCGAGCGGGTCGGACACTGGCATCAAGCGGATCACGGTCATCGTCCAGGCGCCGAGCGGTAAGAGCGTCCGCGTGGATTCGTTGCGCGGCCGGGTCAGCAGCTACGCCCAGCCGCCGACGATGGACACGACGTATCTCAGCGGACTGAACGTGGAGCTTCAGATCGGCGACCGGGCGAGCACGCGCATCGCCAGCGGAGTAAGCCTCTTGAACTCGGTGCCGCTTCCATGAAATCAAAAATCAAGAATCAAGAACCAAGAATCGCAAGACACCCCCGCGGTGCGGTCTACGTCATGATCCTCATCGTCGGGTCGCTCACCGTGCTGATCGGCCTGACGAGCCTGCAACTGACGCGCGTGCGCAACCTGAGCACCGCGGGCACTGTATTCACCGATGACGCGCGGGCTCTTGCGTTCGCCGCGATCGAGCACGCGCTCGCCACGATCGCGGCCAACGAGAGCTGGCGCGGCAGCTATACGAGCCACGTTCCCACGGCGTCGATGACGCTCGGATCGGGGACCTTCCGGTGGATGCCGCTCGATCCGGACGGCAACCTCGGCGACGACGACGCCGAGAACTTCCAGATCTGGGGGATCGGCACCTCGGGCGCTTCGACGCAGGTCTACAGCGTCTGGTACCAGGCCAGCGCCGGGACGAGCGGCGACGTGCTCGGCACCGTGATGCACGCTTCGGGTGACATCGGTGTCAATTCGAGCATGGTGGCGGCAATTGGCGGCCCCCTGTCCACGAACGGCCATCTGGCCGTGAACGGCACGATCGGAGGGGACGCTGATGCCCTGACCGCGACGATCAACGGGACCGTCACCGGCACGCTCACGATGCCTGCGCCGCCCAAGGCCATACCGCCGGTCGAGATCTTCGACTATTACAAGTCGCTCGCCACGACCATCGAGCACAGCAATCTCGCGAGCGGCGAACTGTCCGCGCCGCTGCTCAGCGCTGCCGTCAACCCCTACGGTGCGACGAACAGCAACGGCATCTACTACCTTCACGTCCCGAACAACCCCACGCTCAGGGTCTACACACACCGCATCAAAGGCACTCTGGTGATCGACGCGGACACGGGTGCGCGGATCATGTTCGACCAGCCCATTCACATCGAGCCCCACAGCCCGGAATTCGCAGCCGTGCTCATCCGTTCGAGCGGCTGCACGATCGAATTGAATGTCCCGGGTGCGAACATCGACGAGGCGGCGGTGGGTCACAACCTGAATCCCGACGGCACGCCTTATCAGGGCGCCGTTGACGGACAACTTGACGATATCTATCCGTCCGAGACCAACGGACTTTTCCACATCATCAATCCGTCGGACAACACGGAGATCGGCACGGGGCACATCCACAACGGAGTGATCATCGTGGAGGGTGGCGCCTCAATGTGGGGCGAATCCACACTGACCGCCGACGCCGCGCTCGTGTCCAGCCCGCCGCAGGGCTACGCACCGCGGCGCGTCGGCCCGATCCCTACCTCCTGGCGCCGCGAGAAGCTCCCGCTGCCGTCACCGCCGTGACTCGGGGTTCGGGTTCCGGGGCGCGCAGCCGCGACGCGTCTGGCACCAGGTCGCTGCACATCAGACCCGCGGGCTGACGCCGCGCGGTTCGCAGAACGGGTGGCGAACCGTGGGCGTCAGCCGGCGTCAGCCCACGGGTCTGATGCGCCGCAACCCAATGCGAGATGCGGCGCGACTGCGCGCCCCGAAACCCGGACCCCGAATCCCGGGGCCCGATCCCCGCTATACTCCGCTCCTTCTCAAAGGAGCCTCCCCCATGTCCAATGACCTCATGGCTCGCCTGGGCGAGTTCGACACGCCCACCATCTGCAACACCATCGAGCTTTTCGACGTGCGCCCGCGCAACGTCGGCTTCATGGACATGCGCATCCAGTGCAACTTTCCCGAGCTTCCGCCGATGGTCGGCTACGCCTCGACGGCGCTGTTCGGCTCGGATCACCAGAAGGGCGGCAGGCCGAACTACGAGTTGCTCGCCGAACAGATGGGCGACTTCGCGAAACTGCCCGGGCCGGCCGTCGTGGTCGTGCAGGACATCGACGATCCCCCGGTCTCCGCGACGTTCGGCGACATCATGTGCTCGGCCTACAAGGCGTTCGGAGCCGCCGGTCTGATCACGTCCGGCGCGGGCCGCGACCTCGACCAGGTGCAGGCGATCGGCTTTCCCGTGTTCACCGGGTCGACGATCTGCGCCCACGGCTACTGTCACTTCAAGGAGCTCGACGTGCCGCTCCGCATCGGTGGGATGACGATCCACCCCGGCGATCTGCTCCACGGCGACCGCAATGGCGTCACGACGATTCCGAAGGACATCGCGAACGAGATCCCGGACGCTGCGCGCCAGTTCGCGGATGTGGAGGGGCAGCTGATCAGCTATCTCAAGGAGCCTTCGCCGACGCCGGCGGGCGTGGTCGAGCACTTCGAGCAGCTGAGGCAGCGCAGCATGGAGCTCTCGAAGAGCGTCCAGTCGAAGGGGCGCTAGCGGTAGCCGAAGTCGCCGGACTTCGGGGTGGCTGCGCTCGACCCCGGCTGGGGGCTTGCCGCGTGCGACACCAGCCACACCCGTCGCGGATCGGTGGCCGGCCCCAGGTCTCCTGCCTATGATTCCCCCGAGGCGTCCGATGTACGACGCCGCACGAAAAGAAGAGAAAGAGAACGCCCCCATGATGTGTTTTCGGCGTGCCGCGCGGATCGTACCGGTCGTGGTCTGCGCCGTGCTCGCGCATGGCGGCAACGCCCTCGCCCTCGTGATCTCGACGGGCGACGGCACCGGGAACACGATGGCGCCGTCCGACGATCCGGGATTCGGTCACGTGGGGTTCATGCAGACCGGCACGGCCGTCTACCTCGGCAACCAGTGGGTCCTGTCGGTGAGCGGGGGGCACGTGCCGACGAACACGCTGCTGCTGCCGAACGGGAACTACGTCCGCGAGGTGGGGTCGGCGGTCAGGCTCGAAAGCCCACCGGAGCTTGGCCTCGGAGCGGTGCCGACCGATCTCAAGCTGCATCGCATCGTCGCGGATCCCGGGCTGCCGCCGCTGACCATCGCGTTCGCGCCGCCGCCCGTGGGCGCGGAGGTGGTGATGATCGGCACGGGGCGCGACCGCTTTGCCGAGCTCAAGGGCTGGGACGTCAGCGGCTCCGGGCAGAACCTGGTGTGGACCGAACGCACGCCGCCCCAGGCCGCGGACATCAGGGGGTTTTCAATCAACCAGGGCAGCCGCACCCGGCGCTGGGGCCGCAACGTCATCGAGGACGACACGGTCATCTTCCCGGGTGACACCGATCCGAACCATTACGTCGTGTTCGATTTCGGGTTCGGGCCCATCGCGTCGATGCTCATCGAGTTCTCCGAGAACGGCATCGATTCGGAGGCGACGTCCACCGAGGGCGATTCGGGCGGTGCGGTCTTCTATCACAACGGCACGAACTGGGTGCTCGCCGGGATCATTCATACCGGACTCGACTATCCGAACCAGCCCAGCGCGGCGCTGATGGGCAATAACCAGTTGGGCGGCAGCGCGGTGCTGTTCGCCGACCTGTCGCTCTACCGCGATCAGATCCTCGAAATCACGGGGCTGCCCGAGCCTGCCAGCGCGACGCTGCTCCTGCTCGGCGGCGCGCTCGGTCTGTCGCGGCGCGGGAAAAGGGAAACGCGACGATGACCAGGTGTCGGTTGGCGCACGCGATGCTGCTGGCGCCGGTTCTTTGCTTCTTCCCGGTGGAACGCGCCACGGCCGTCGTGGTCGCCGACGGTGACGGCACCGGCAACGTCACGGCGCCGCCGGACGATCCCGGTTGGAGCCACGTCGGACAGCGCGGCGAAGACACGTTCGGCGGCTCGGCGGTCTACCTGGGCAATCTCTGGGTGCTGACCGTCGCGCACATTCAGAGCGGGTGGATCGACTTTCCCTCCGGCCGGTTCTTCGGCGTGCCCGGCTCGGCGGTCGAACTGCAGAACCCGTCCGGGCTCGGGCTGACCGCGAACACCGACATGAAGCTCTATCGGCTGACCGAGGATCCCGGGCTGCCGCCGCTGACGATCAGCGAGACGCCGCCGCCGGTCGGATCGGAAGTCCTGATGATCGGCGCGGGGCGCAACCGGATGGTGCCGCTCAAGGGGTGGGATACCAGCGACCCCACGTGGGTCGACGCGCCGGTCGGCACGGCCGACGTGCGCGGCTATGAGCTTGACTCGAACTCGCGCACGATGCGCTGGGGCACCAACGTCATCGTGGATGACGACATCCTCGGCGTCCCGACATCCGGTCACCAGTTCATCACCGACAACGCGCCCTACGGACATGTCATCTCGCTCGGCGTGCACTTCGAAGAGAACGGGCCGATCAACGAGTCCTCGACGGCGCGCGGCGACTCCGGCGGCGCGGCCTTCTACAGGCACGGCAGCACGTGGGAGCTGACGGGGATCATGCATTACCTCTACACGCTGCCGGGCCAGCCGTTCGACACCTCGATCTTCGGCGATGCGGGTCACGTCGGAAACATCGCGCTGTTCTCCGACCTCTCGGCCTATCGCGACCAGATCGTCAGCATCACGGGAATTCCGGAACCGTCGACGCTGGCGGTGGTGGTGATGCTTGGGTTGTGGGGGAGGAGGCGGCCGCGGGCACTGTCGTCGGCATTCATCCGTGTCCATCCGTGGTTCAATTTCTCCGGGTCAGGGTCGTGTGGAGGAGTGCGAGGGCGGCGATGACGCAGGGGACGACGATCACCGTCGATTTCGGTTCGGGGCGCGGGGTCCAGACGTTCGCGACTTCGACCGTGCTGCCGTCTCTGAATCCGATGTACGCCTTGCCCAGTGACAGGACGGCTCCCGAAGAGGCGGCTCGCACCGTGAACTTCGCCGTGCCGTCGCGGTAGATCGAATGAACGGCGCTGTCGGCCGTCGCCTCGAACATGTCAGCAGAAAGCTTCCTGAACTGCCAGCCCTTCGGCACCTTCTCGTTGTAGACCTGGTGCACCGGCACGCGAATCGACGTGATCGCCGTCTTCGACCGGTTCGTGACCTTCCAGTGATAGTCGCGCCCGCCGATGTCGGATTCGATCTCGACCGGCGCGGCGGCCGACGCGGCGATCAGGACGACGGCGAGAGAAACGGTCATGTTCGCATTCCGAAAGCAGGGAGGCCCGGAGCACCGGCGCGCGGCCGCATGATCTCACGGGAAATGGCGATTGACAAGGGTGTATCCCGTGCTCCGCGGGCCGAGATAGCCACGAAAAGCGGCGGGTGGCTGGGGTCGAGCGCAGCGAGCCCCCAGGGGATGTCATGAACGCGCTGAGCCACTTGTCGCGTATCTCGTTCGAGGGCACGCTGCGCCACACCGGGCGGGAGCCGAAGATCTACAAAGATCTGCGCTGGGCCCTTTCGGTGTTCTCGCGTGCGTCCGTTTCAGTCGTCACACGCCCCCTGGGGGCTCGCTGCGCTCGACCCCAGCCACCCCATCCTCTGGAGCAATCTGAATCAAGCCCGCGGGACCGCGCGATCGTCATCCCTTCATCCCAGTGAGCGTCACTCCCTGGATGAAGTAGCGCTGCACGAAGAAGAACAGCAGGATGACCGGCAGCGTCATCACGAAGGACGCGGCCATCATGAGCCCCACGTCGCCGCCGCTGGTCAGTTCGAACTTGAACAGGCCCAGGGCGAGGGGAAAGAGCCGCTCGTCGTTCACGTAGATCAGCGGCCCCATGAAGTTGTTCCACGTGCCCATGAAGGTGTAGACGGCGATGATCGCGATCGTCGGCAGGACGAGCGGCAGCATGAGGTGCCAGTAGATGCGGAGGAACCCGCAGCCGTCGATTCTGGCCGCATCCTCCAGGTCGGTGGGGACGGTCTTGAGAAACTGCCGCAGCAGGAAGATGAAGAACGGCGACCCGAACGCCGCCGGCACCCACAGCGGCAGCAGCGTATTGTACCAGCCCAGCTGCTTGAAGATCAGGAACGAGGGAATCATCGTGACCTGCGCCGGGATCATCATCGTGGCCAGCATCACGACGAAGCACAGGTCGCGGCCTGGCCACGACAGGCGCGCGAACGCGTAGCCGCAGAGCGTGCAGGAGAAGATCATCAGCACGACGTTCAGGATGCTCAGGGCAAGGCTCGTCATGATGAACCGCCCGATGGGCATCTCGCGGAAGACGGTTCGGTAGTGGTTGAGGATCTTGTCCCGCCACGCGCCGAGTCGGCGGTTGTGCGTGACGATCATCTCCACCGCCATGGCCGGATCGTCGGGCGCGGCGGCACCCGCCTCGGTCAGCCACAGGTGCGTGCGACGGACCATCGGGTCCGGATCGGCCGTCGGCCAGCGCAGCCGCGTCTCGACCCAGTCCTTGTCGTGGAGGTTGAGGGTCTCGGTCGTGCGGTACCAACGGCCGTCGCGCAGGACCCGGAAGCGGACGCGCGCCCATGTCTCGTCGGCGCGGAAGGCGACGAACACGCGATCGATGCGATCCGCCTCGACGGGTGGGCGAGCCGCGAGCCGAAAGACGGCCGTGCGCTCGTCGGAGAAATCGATCGACGCCTCCTGGTGCCGGGTCGACGCGGTACGCCGGTCGGTCAACTGCGCGTCACCGTTGACGACGGTCCACTTTCCGCCGTCCGGCCAGGCGTGCACGCGAAAGTCGGAGCTGCGCACACGGCACGCGCCCAGGCAGATCCGGCGATAGCAGAGGTCGAACGTCCGTTCGAGCATCCGGTCGTCCCAGATCCGGCCGCACTGATCCTCGAGCGCCGTCACGCCGGTCCGAATCGAGGCGGGGCGGAGGTCATCCTCGAGCCGCGCCGCGGCGGGCGCGCCGTCGGCCAGGCCGCGCGCAGCGCGCTCGGCGGCCACGGCGGCGCCACGGGCCACATCGCTGATGCGCTCCGCGGCGGCGGACAGCAGGCCTTCGATCATTTCGCGCCGGTACGAATCGCCCTCGACCGGTTCGACGTCGACGTGCGACAGGCCCAGGCTCGGGTTCCAGGCGTCGATGCGCTGCGCCGCCTGCGCCTGCAGTCGGGGCAGCGCTTCATCCCATACGGCTTCGGGCACGCCGTCGGGTCGGGAAGGACTCCTGAACTGCCTGTCGTCGACGAACGGTGTGCGCGGTTCGGGGCGCGGCGGCGCCGGCAGGAGGCGGACGCGATCGATCGCCAGCTCGCGGTTCACCTTGAAGCTGGTGCCGACCATCCACAGGAACGGGAAGGCGAACAGCATCGCGCCCGCGAGAAGCGTCGCGAAGATGACGAGCGTCTCGAGTCTCGGTCGATGCATTGCCTGCCTTCCGCGCAGCCGGAGCGGACTACCGCTCGTAGTGCACCCATTTCCGGCTCAGCCAGATTTGCGACAACGTGACCAGGAGCACGGCGAGAAAGAGCACCCACGCCATCGCGCTGGCCACGCCCAGGTTCAGAAAACGGAACGCCTCGTTGAACAGCTTGTAGGCGTAGAAGAGCGTCGCGTCGGCCGGCCCGCCGCTCGTCATCACGTAGGCGGATTCGAACGTCTGAAACACGCCGATCAGGCCCATGATCAGGTTGAAGAAGATGTAAGGCGTCAGCAGCGGGAGCGTGACGTGGCGGAACTGGCCGACGCGGCCGGCGCCGTCGATGCAGGCCGCTTCGTAGAGCGATTCGGGGATCTCCTTCAGTCCCGCAAGCCAGATGATCATGCTCCCGCCGGCGCCCCAGAGGCCCATCAGGATCAGCGCCGGTTTCGCCCAGGCCGGATCCTGCAGCCAGTGTGGCGGGTCGCTGACGCCCAGGAGCCGCAGGGCCTGGTTCAGGGGGCCGCTGACAGGGTCGAACATCCATATCCAGAGCACGAAGCCCGCCACGGCCGGCATGATGGCGGGCAGGTAGTAGATCGTGCGAAAGATCGTCTGGCCGCGCACGCGCGTGTTGAGGAGCATCGCCAGGGCCAGGCCTGCGACGATGCCAAGCGGCACGCCGACGATCATGAACGCCGTGTTGCCCAGGCTCACGAGAAGCAGCGGATCGTTTGGGAGGCGTGCACCGGTGACCGGATCCACGTGTCCGCCGAACAGGTGCAGGTAGTTCGAGAGTCCCACGAAACGGGCGGGGTTCAGCACGTCGTAGTGACAGAAGCTCATGACCAGGGAGAACACGATCGGTCCGCCCCCGAACACGATGAAGCCGATCAGCCATGGTGATGCGCACAGGTAGCCCGCGATCCAGTTGCCGCCGAGCCGGCGACGCTGACGAAGGACCAGGGCCGCGAGGATCACGACCAGCGCCACCACGTAGAGCGCGATGATCCAGCCCCAGGACACGGTCGGACCCGTGGGCGGGTGAAGGAAACGATCCAGTGCGGTCTGGGTCTGGCGGGCGCCGTCGCGCAGCGCCGCCTGCGGCGTTTCGAGGTGGCGGATCGCGAGGTCCGTGGCTCGATCGTGCACCATCCAGAGCTTCTGTCCTACGGGGGTGACCGGGCGGAACCAACTCGTGGAGAGGAGGCGGACGAATACGGCGTAGCCCTCGCGCGTGTCCTGCGAGATCGTCGGGTTGCCGGTCACGTAAGTCTGCTCGAGCCACTGCATGACATGCCGGTTCGGGTGCAGCGGCGCCACGTGGCGCCGACCTTGCGCCCGTGCCAGCGTGGCTTCGAAGCGGGCCATGACTTCATTGGCCTCCACCGAGCAGAGCCATCGCAGCAGCCGCCAGGCTCCGTCCTTGTTGTGGGCGGTCGCGGGGATGGCGAATGACCAGCCGCCCATCCATCCGGTCGGCTCGTGCCCCGCGTCGCGACGATGTTGCGGGATCGGCGCCGGCGCGACACCGAAGGCCAGGTCCGGGATGAACGTGTTGATCGCGCGCAGGTAGCCGTCGCCGTCGATGCGCATGGCGACCCGACCCGCGAGGAACGGGTCCATGCCGCCAAGGGCCACGGCCGCCTCGAAAGCCGACGTCACCCGCACGCCGCCCTGGGCGTCGTACAGGTCGGTCATGAACTGAAGCGCACCGGCGATCGGGTCGCTGTCCAGCGTGCAGCGCGTGCCGTCTTCGCTCATGAACCTGCCGCCGTTCATCCACCCGAACATGTAGAGCCAGGAGTTGCCGAACAGCGGGAGGAACGCAGCGGTCTTCAGGGCGCCGGTGTGCTCGTCGTAGCGCGTCAGGCGCGCCACGTAGCTGTCCTGGTCGAACACCTTCAGGTTGCAATGGGCTCCGTCGAAGTCGTCCGGCAGCGTCGTCCGATCGGGCGGCTGCTCGCGCGACAGATCGATCTGCAGCGTTCGGGCGTCCAGGATCCGGCCGATGCGCCCGCGAAACACCTTCGTGCCGGCAACGAGGACGACGACGTCGCCCGTCCTGACTCCTGCCGCGTCGAGGTCGGCCGGCGTCCGGTCCTTCTCGAGGCGGACGGTGCCGTCGGCTTCGGCCCGCGCTTCGGCATGGATACGCTTTCGGCAGAGCTCCTCCCACGATTCGGGCGGGCGCGCGTCGCCGTCGTCGCCCACCAGCCCCGCGCGGATCAGCGCATTGGTGTGGTAGTAGAGGGCCCGGGTGTCCACCGTGTTGGGCACCGCGTATTGACGGCCCTGGTAGCGGGCTTCGTTCCAGGCTGGAGGGTAGTAGTCGGACTCATGAACCCCGTCGGGCCGGTCCTCATCGGCGCGCAGATACGGGTTCAGATCCTCGAAGGCGCCGCGGCTGGCCCACTCGACGACCGCGAAGCGGTCGAAGTAGATCAGGTCCGGCGGCTCGTCCCCGGCCACGCCCAGGAGGAATCGCGTCGGGTCGGCCGTCGCGTTGCGAACGTTTGCGGCTCCCATCCGCACGCGCACGCCGGGATGCCGCCGCACGTAGGCCTCCACGCCGACGCGCACGACGTCGGTGGCGGCGCCGACCGGCATCCACAGCACGATTTCGTCGACCGGACCTTCCGCCGATTCATGATCCGGCCGAGGATAGAGCCACCAGGCGATCAACAGCGCGGCGCCGGTGACGAGCAGGGGCCACCATGAAGTCGGCATGACCCAAGTTTAGACTCTTCCGTGTCGTTTACCGCGGCTCACCTTGCGCCGCGTCGTACGCGTCGACGAGACAGCGGACCGCGTCGATCTGTGCGGGCGAGGGCGTGGGCAGCGGCGGGCGCATCGTGGGCGACGCGAGCCAGCCGCGCACGTGGGCGATCATCTGAATGGGCTCGATCCCCCAGCCGCAGTTCGTGGCGTCGGCCACCTGTCGAATGCAGTCGAGCGCGCGGTCCATGATCGCGCGGGCGCGCCGTTCGTCGCCGGCGTCGAGGTAGCCGATCGACGTCAGCTCGGCCTGGCCCGGTGAGTCGTGCACCTGCAGGTAGCGGTCGGCCATGCCCGGTCCCACGATCGCAAAGCGCCCGCCGAAGCGCGCGACCAGGCCGCGGCGCACCTCCAGGTTGCCCGTGTCGTCCTTGAGGCCCACGATCTGCGGTCGCTCGGCGAGGCGCTGCCAGTGATCCAGGTCCATCCATGGAAGGCCGCCGAAGCGCCGGTCTTGCTCGACGGACACCTGGAAGCCCAGCAGGGGCATCGACGTGACGTCGCCACACGCCTCGAGCAGACGGATGTAGACCTGCGGCTTGGGCCCCAGATAGCCGGGAAAGACGAAGGCGCCGTCGAGACCTCCGTCCTCGAGGCCGCGCAGCAGGTCGAAGGTGTCCGTGGGGCTGTCGCTGCGCGTCGAGGCCAGGACGCATGCCCGGTCGCCCGCGATCCGCTTGACTTCGACCGCCAGGCGTCGCGTCTCGTCCGCGGTCAGGACGCAGAGACTGCTGACCATGGGCGAGAAGGCGAGCACGTCGAGGCCGGCTGCGAGCTGGTGCTCGACGTAGCCGGGCAGCGAGTTGAAATCCACGGCGCCGTCGGCGGCAAACGGTGTGAGCAGGCCCACCACGGGGCCGCGGATGCGCGTCTTCAACTCGTCGAAGTTTCGAGGCAAGTGGGGGATTCCTCGTCGGACGTCGAACGCGCCGACCCGCCGATCGCCGGCTCACGGCGCCGGGAGATGCTTGTCGAGCAGCTCCGCGATCGCGCCTTCGAGCATCCGCCTGCAGGCCTCGAGCGCATCGTCGAGCCGGTTCGGCGCCGGGACCGTGGTCATGACCTCGATCTTGGTGAAATACACGTCCCGGTTCCACGGCAGCCCCAGGATCACCCGCGCCTTCTCCCGGTCGTCGAAGAACCGGCCGTTCGCGTACAGCAGGTAGGCGACCACGATGTCCTTCTGGGTGACGTTGGTCGGATGGGTCATGCGCAGGTACTTCGCCTCGAGCGAACCGTCCAGGGTCGGAATGCCGTCGGTCGGGATCTCGATCGCGCCCATCTCGGTGATCCGGTTGCCGCCCTGGCGGAAGCAGACCTCGGGGGTGTGCGGAATGTTCAGGTTCACGCGCTGCGGGGTCACCGTGTAGTAGTTGATGTTCAGGTACATCGCGGGCTTGAAGCTGAAGTCCGGGATCCCGGGCTGGAATTCCCAGTAGATGTACTCCAGCGTCTCCAGCCCCTCCGCCTTGCCTTCGCTCTGGTCGTCGGTGAAGTCGAACCCCTCCAGGCACGTGCGGTCGAATTGCGCGAGGGGCTTGCGCACGTCGACCGGTCGCTTCTTCAGCCACGCGGCCATGGCTTCGCTTGCCGGCTCTTTGCCGATCGCCATCGCCACCAGCACGACGGCGCAGATCAGGAACTTCCGATTGGTCAGAGCCATGTGATCGGATCCTAACGCGGCTGAGCCGCAACGTTCAGGAACCACGGATGGACACGGAGGGACACGGATGAATGCTGGCGAACCGCGCGGCGTAAGCCCGCGGGTCGAATGCCCTGACGGCCGCATTCAGCCGATGCGGTAGAGACGCGCCGAACACCCGTTCGTTACAGGA
>NYZC01000056.1 GCA_002686995.1 Phycisphaeraceae bacterium
CTCGAATCAGCGACCGCGAATCTGATACACCCGCAATAACGCCCCAAGTGTCGGCACGATCGGCAGTTCGCCGACTCCTTGCGGAATCGCTGCGCGATGTGCGCCTTGTTTGACAGCCCTGAACCGCATTGATAGTTTCTCAGCCCCGGTCTGCCGTTCGTTTTGACCGCCCTGCCCGCTCGCGATCGGGGCACCCGGCCCTTGCGTTGCCCGTGCGGGCCGTTCCACGGTCCCACCGGTGCCACCTGCAATCGTCGGAGAGCCGCTCCATGAAACCAATCGGATGCCTCTTGAGCACGATCGCTCTGATCGGCGCCTTGTGCCCAATGGCATACGGGGCCCAGGAGCGGTTGGAGAGCGCCGTCATCCGGTCCGAGCGACCCCTCACGCGATCGCAGAAGGGAGAGGTCTCAGAATACGTCGATCACTGGTTCCAGGCGCTCGAATCGGAATCGAGCAAGGACGTCGGGGCCGCGCAGAAACGACTCGTCGCGCCGATGGGCGCCAACCCGACAAGCCACTTCGTCACGGAGTACCGCGAGGCGCTGGGGCCCCGGCTGGCCGAGCCCGCGGCGTCGAAGCGCGTCGTCGTCCGGCTCAACGCGATGATCGTCGCGGCGGCGCTTCGCGATCCGCAGACCATCCCCGCGCTGACCGGGCGCCTGAAGGACGACAATCCCGCGGTTCGATACTGGGCGGCCAAGGCGATCGTCCGCCTCAGCGAACGCGACGAGACCGACGCGGGCGGGTCGGAGCTCGAAGCCCCCGACCGCAAGCGGCTGCTCGACGCGCTGGCCGATGCGCTCGACAACAAGAACGAGAACGACCTGGTCATCCAGCGCTTCGTCGCGGCCATGGTCAACCTCACGGTCGACGACGCGCCGCAGCTGCTGACGGCCCTGAACAAGCGCGTCGACGTGCACTACCGGAATCCGCAGCTCTCGCTGACCGCCGAGTTCCAGGGTCTGCGCGACCTGAGAAACCGCATGATCGCGGCGGCCACGCGGGGCAGGGACGTGCCGGAGGCGACCATCAGGCTGTTCACCCTGGTCTGCGCTCGCTACATCATGATGAGCGCGTCGCTGCTGGACGCCGGCGAGGTGCCCGCGAGCCGGGTCGCCGGTCACACGCAGATGGCGATGCTCACGGACGGGAACCTTCACTGGCTTGTCGCACAACTCGGCGTCACGAACCCGCCGCGCGAGACGAGCACGAAAATCGAGCTGCTCATCAAGGACCGCGACTGGCCGACCATCAAGCTCCGCGCCGACGCGTGGGAGAACCTCCTGATCGACAAGCTGCGGTTCAAGCCGGACGCGCTGAAGATCAGCCGCCAGGTGGCGAGCGACGTCAACCGCTGACGTCGGGACCGCTGATCGGCTCGGCGTCGGGCGCGTTCGGCCCGTGCATCGCCTCGTCGACGCGCCGCATCAGGTCGATGTAGTCCATCTGCACCATCTGGAAGTCGCGAAGCACCCTGCTCTGAATCACCGCGTCCTGAAGCTCCTCGAGCCGGCGCTTGTCCGAAACCTCGATCGGGTCTCCCTTGACCTCCTTCTCCTGGATCGTACGCACCTGGCGGTTGAAGTCGTTGAGAACGCGCTGCGCGTCGGTGTCTTCGCGGATGCGCTGGACCGCGTCGGCGAACTTCTTCGCGGCCGGATGGTCGGCGATCAGCTCGCCCAGTTCGGTCGCCGCCTTGATGATCTGTTCGGTGCTGGCCATGATGCGCTCACTTGCTGAAGTCGGATCTGAAGTCAGAACTGCAGTCGTACCTGGAGGCGGACCGTCGAACGGAGCAGTCGCCCGCGCGACCGGCGGTCACAGCATACCGCTCCCGACGCCGGCCGCAACGACCGGAATCACCCAGCCCGCCGGCCGACAGGGCGCGCAGCCCGGCCTTGGACTGCCATGAACGAACCCGACTCTGACCATCCATCAAACCAGAACGCCGGGGACGACGCGCCGCGCCGCACCGGCCGGCGCGGCGACGTGATCGGCACGTTCCGCCTCAGCCGCCGCGGCTTCGGGTTCGTGGAGCCGGAATCCGCGACCGTCACCGAGGACCTGTTCGTGCCGGAAGGCAGCACGGGCGGCGCGCTGACCGGCGACCGCGTGCGCGCGCGGCTGATCTATGCGCAGCGCCGCGCCAAGGCGGGCCGCTCGCCGTTCATCGGGCGCATCATCGAGATCGTCGAACGCGCGGCGCACCGTTACGTCGGCAACCTCGCGCGGCGCGGTCGCGCCTGGGTCGTCGTCGTCGACGGGCGCAAGCTGACCGATCCCGTCCCCGTGCGCGACGCGCCGTCCAGCGGCGCCCACGAAGGCGACAAGGTCGTGGTCGAGCTGATCGAGTTTGCCACCGAGACCCGGGACGCCGAGGGCGTCATCGTCGAAGTGCTCGGAACGCAGGGCCAGCCCGACGTCGAGACCGAGGCGGTGATGCGGGGCCACGGCATCATCGAACAGTTTCCGGAGAACGCGGTCCGGCAGGCGTCCGACGCCGTGCGCGGGTTCCGCGCCGAGGCGTCCGAGCGGCGCGAGGACCTGACCGCGACGCTCGTCTGCACGATCGACCCGCCCGACGCCCGGGACTTCGACGACGCGATCAGCATCGAGAAGTTCGATCCGCCCCGGGGCGAGACGGTGTACGAGCTGGGCGTGCACATCGCCGACGTGGCCAGCTTCGTCGAGCAGGGTTCGGCGCTCGACGAGGAGGCGATGCGCCGGGGCAACAGCATCTATCTTCCCGGGCGCGTCGTGCCGATGCTGCCCGAGGTGCTGTCCAACGGCATCTGCTCCCTGCAGGAGCAGGTCGAGCGCTTCTGCAAGACCGCCTTCATTCAGTACGACGGTGACGGCCGCGTGCTGGGCCACCGTTTCGCGCGCTCGCTGATCAAGTCCGCCAAGCGCTTGACCTATCTCGAGGCCCAGGCGCTGATCGACGGCGACCTGCGCGAAGCGCGCCGCCAGACCCGCAGCGAACCGAAGTATCCCCAGCCGCTGATCGACATGCTGCGCCTCATGGACGAGCTGGCGCGGCTGATCCAGCAGCGGCGGCTCGAGCAGGGCATGATCGTGCTCGACCTGCCGGAGGTCGATCTCGTCTTCGACGACGACGGCCGGGTCGCCGACGTCGTGGAGGCGGACGACGCGTTCACGCACAAGATCATCGAAATGTTCATGGTCGAGGCGAACGAGCAGGCGGCGCAGCTGTTCGACCGACTCGTGGCCCCGATGATCCGCCGCATCCACGCCGACCCGTCGTCGGGCGACACGAGCACGCTGAGGCAGTACGCGTCGGTGGCGGGGTTCGACATCCCGCAGCATCCCAACCGGCACGAGCTGCAGCGGCTGCTCGACGCGGTGCGCGGCGGGCCGGCGCAGCACGCCGTGCACCTTGCCGTGCTCCAGACGCTCAGCCGCGCCGAGTACGCGCCGAGCACGATCGGCCACTTCGCGCTCGCGAGCGACCACTACACGCATTTCACGAGCCCGATCCGGCGCTACCCGGACCTGATCGTCCACCGCGCGCTCGACGCGTTTCTCGATCATCGACCGGCGGGTTCCGGCGGCGGCCGCAACCGCAAGCGACTCGCGGCCGCGCTGCGCGACGACGAGCGCCTGCCGTCGGAAGATGAGCTGGTGGAGCTGGGGCGCCACTGCTCGCAGACCGAACGCCTTGCCCAGGACGCCGAGCGCGACCTGCGGCAGTACTTCCTCTGCGAGCTGCTCGGACATCATCTCGGCGAGGATTTCGACGGCACGGTGACCGGCGTGACCGGCTCGGGCGTGTTCGTCCAGATCGACCGCTACTTCGTGGACGGGTTCATCTCGATCGACGACGTGACCGAGGCGACGGGCACGCGCGGACGCTGGCGATTCAATCGCGAGAACGCGTCGCTGGTCGCCCCGGGCTCCGCGGCGTCGATCCGCATCGGCGACCGGTTCCGGGTGCGCATCGCGAACGTGCATCCGCCCGCACGACAGCTGGACCTGGTGATCATCGACATGAAGCCCGGCGAGAAGAGCCAGAAGAAGACGAAGAAGAAATCGAAGAAGAAATCGAAGAAGGATTCAAAGAATAACTCAAAGAAGAAGCGCAAGCAGCCGCCGGGCGCGCGCAAGGCGCACGCGACGACGATGAAGATCAAGAAGCAGAAGAAGCGCGATCGCCGGAAGTGACGAGTGGGGTATGGGGTATGACGTATGGCGTATGGGGTGGCCCATGAACCATCCCTGACCGTTCCTCATACCCTATACCTCATACCCCATACCCCAGCCTCCGCTCCCCGATGCTCACGCTCGCCGCCTACCTGCACGACCTCGATCCCTACGCGATCAAGCTCTGGGAAGGCGGCCCCATCCGCTGGTACGGCATCTCCTACATTGCCGGCTTCTACGCCGGCTACCTGATCCTGCGCCGCATGGCGCGGCGCGGCGTCTCGCCCTTGCCCCCCGAGCGCGTTGCCGACTTCGTCGTCGCGCTCATCGTCGGCATCCTCGCGGGCGGGCGCCTCGGATACGTGCTGCTCTATCGGCCGGACCTGCTCCTGAGCTTCTCCGGCTCGTTCCCGTTCTGGGACGTGCTTGCCGTCAACCAGGGCGGCATGGCCAGCCACGGCGGCGTGATCGGCATGGTGTTGGCGTGCCTGTGGTTCGCACGGCGGCACGACATTACCTTTCCCCATCTCGTGGATCTCACGGCTCTGACCGCCCCGATCGGCGTGCTCCTCGGGCGCGTCGCCAATTTCGTCAACGGCGAGCTTTACGGACGCGCCTGTGACGACGGATTCCTCTTCGCCGTCCGATTCCCCCAGGAGATCGCGTCGTGGTCCGGAGACGGGCTCGCCGCCCTCGAAGCCGCGCTGAAGCCGACGCTGCCCGATCCGCCGCCGGCCGACCTGGTCACCTGGGTACTCAACGAGGTCCCGAACGGCAACGCGAAGATGGTGTCCATCGTGGAACCGATGCTGACCAGCCGCCATCCGTCGCAGCTCTACCAGGCACTGCTCGAGGGTCTCGTGCTCTTCGTCGTGCTCGCCGCCGCCTGGACGCGGCCGCGGAAGCCCGGCGTCATCACCGGTCTGGCGTGTGTCGTCTACAGCGTCGTGCGAATGGTCGGCGAACAGTTCCGCGAACCGGACGCGCACATCGGCTTCACGAACCTGCTTGGGCTCGAGGTGACGCGGGGCCAGATGCTCAGCATGGTCATGCTGGCGGCCGGCATCGCGATCATGCTCGTCTGCACCCGCAGGCCGGTCGAACGGCTCAGAGGAGTTTTTGATTTCTGATTCTTGATTTTCGAATGCGCTCTATATTCCATCGTTAATCGCAAATCAGAATGCTGACGGGTGGCTGGGGTCGAGCGCAGCCACCCGAGACCAGGGAGGATTTCTTGATTTTCGATTCTTGAACCCTGATTGCGCTCTAGAATCCAACGCGAATCGCCAATCGAAATTCCCCGAGCTTTCCCATGTCCAGAGACAAGTCTTCTACCGGGGCCGACACGGCGCCGCGGCGGCGCCGCTGGCCGTTCCTGATCCTCGCGGTGCTCGTCCTGCTGATCGCGGCCGTGCTGCTGCTGCCCACCTTCATCAGCACCGGGCCCGGCACGCGCCTGGCGCTCGGTTTCGTCAACCGTGCGATCACCGGCAACGTGGACATCGAACGCCTGAGCGTCGGCTGGTTCGGGCCGCTGGAGATCGAAGGGCTGCGCGTCCGCGACGCCCAGCAGGCCGATGTCATCACCGCCGCGGCGCTGCGCGCGCCCGAGGCATCGCTCCTGGCGGCGGTCACGGGCAGCCAACGCCTCGGCGCCGTCATGCTCGACGGCCTCGTTGCCAGCGTCGAGCGCTACGCCGACGGCTCGACGAACGTCGAGCGCGCGCTGGCGCGCGGCGAAAGCGACACTGATGGAGATGGCGGCGCGACGAAAGAATCGAAGGGTGATCCCGACACCGCCGATGCCCCGCGCGGGTACAGCCTGTCGCTCGAAGTCGTCGACGCCGAGGTCACCTATCGCGGACCCGACCAGGCGCCCGTCGTGGCGACGATTCCGAAGGCGCTCGTGGACATGTCGGACCCGACCCGGATTCGCCTCGATGTCCAGGGCACCGTGAAGCAGGACGAGCGCGCGGGCCGGATCAAGGTCAAGGCTCGGATCGACGGTCTGTTCGACGCGCAACATCAACTTGCGATGCAGGATCTCAGGCTCGACGTCGACGCGAAGCTGGAAGACGTTCCGGTCGCGGGCCTCGATGCGATGACCGGCCAGGACGGCACGCTCACGGCGCTGCTCGGCCGCGAGATCGACGCCGAGATCGACCTCGAGGGGAGCCTGGCGAACCTCAAGGCGAGGCTGAACGCGACCTCGCAGAACCTCCAGGCGCGCGTCACCGTATCCGGCACGAGCGACCGCATCGCGATCACCGGCGGTGAGTCGCCGGTTTCGCTCACGATCACGCCGGAGGGATGGGCGCAACTGGCACAGCGCGCCGAGGCCCTGGACGGTGTCCGGCCCACGCAGCCGCTCGCGATCGGCATGAACCTGGAGCGGCTCGAGGTGCCGCTCGACGCGATGAAGCGCCCGCAGATCGGCGGTGCGTCGCTGAGCGCCGAAGTGAACGTCGGGCCCGCCGATTTCGATCTCGGTGACCGTCTCGGCACGGTCGGCCTGCGCGACGCGCGGCTGACGGTCGACAGCGAGGCGCTCGCGCGGCGTCTCGACGTGCGCGGCGGCGCCACGCTCCAACAGGACGGACACCGCGGCGAAGCCGAGCTGGAGTTCGCGCTGGCGAACCTGCTCGACGACACCGGCGCGCTGAGCAGCGGGTCGCTCGATGCAAGCGGCGCGCTGGCGCTCACCGATCTGCCCGTCGCCCTCGTCGAAGGCCTCGCGCCGGCCGCCGAGGGCGCGACCGAGCTGATCGGTCCCCGCCTGAACGTTCGCCTCGAAGGCGGGGCGCGCCCCGTCGAGGGCGGCGGAGTCCGCGGCCCGATCACGCTGACCGCCTCTTCCGAACGACTGAAGACCGAGCTCGCCCTGCAGCTCCGTGACGACGGCGCCATCGCGCTGCGCGGCGGCACGGTCGACCTGCGCGTCACACCGGCCGGGTTCCGGACGCTCGCCTCGCACCTGCCGGAAGCACAACGCGACCAGGTCGCCCTGACCGCCGACGCGCAGCTTCGACTCGTCATCGAAGAGCTGCTTCTGATCCTGGCCCGCGACGACGCCGCGCCGCTGCCGGTCGACCTCGAGCGCAGCCGGCTGCTTGCGACGCTCAGCGCGGACACGACGGCGTTGCGATTCAAGGATCGGCGCGAGCTCGACGGGCAGATCAGGGCGCTGCGCATCAACCTGAACGCGACGCGGCCTGCCGAGGCGATACGCATCGACGCCGAGGCGGATCTCGCTCCGGGCGACCCGGACGAGCCGGACGCGACGTCACCCGCGCTGCGCAGCACGACGACGCTGACGAACCTGGTCCGCGACGACGGCGCGATCGACCTCGAGCGCTCCAGGATCGTCAGTGCCACGAAGGCCACGGCAGTTCCCGTGGGCGTGGTCGACGCGCTGGCCGACGGCGACGGCGCGCTGACGACACTGCTCGGCCGCACCGCCTCGTTCTCCCTCGACGCGGAGCCGTCGTCCGGCGCGGACATCCCCCTGAAGCTCGCCCTCGACAGCGAGAACGCGTCGGCCGCGATCTCCGGAACCCTCGACGCGGAATGGAACTTCGCGCCGACGGAAGACATTCGGGCGATGCTCGAGGTCACGCCGCCGATGAGCCGCCGCTTCCTCGCCACGCTCAACCCCCTGCTGGCCGACGTGCAGTCCTCGGAGAAGCCCGTCGAGCTGGTCGTGCACAAGGAGGACTTCGCGTTCTCGCTCAGGGACATGAGCCTGGCCGATGTCAGCCTGAACGGCACTCTTGACGTCGACGTGCTGCGCATGCGGCGGGGACCGATCGGCGGCGCCCTCGTTCAGGCGCTGCGCGCCGCGGGCGCGCCGCTGCACAACCGGCGCGAGTTCGACGCGCAGTTCACGAAGATGAGCTTCCGCGTCGCCGACGGCGCCGTCACGTCGAACGATCTGTGGATGGACACCGGCGACATGCTGCTCGGGGCCCGGGGCACCGTCACGCGCGGCGCGAAGGGCGCCCTGCGCGCGGACATGACGATCGGCATCCCGGGCGAAACGCTGCACCTCGTCTCGCAGCTTCGCAAGCGCATCCGCCCCGACTCGGTCTACGAGCTGGAGGTCAACGGTCCCCTCGACGATCTGAAGCCGGACTTCGGCGCGCTGCTCATTTCGATCGCGGCCGAGGCGGCGCTGGGCGACGCGGGCGGCGACGTCGGGCGGCTGATCGTCGACATCGGACGGGCGCTGGGCGACAAGGACAAGCCGCGCCCGAAGCCGACCGCGCGGACCGAGCTCTGGACGAACCGGCCACCGGTGGAGCGGGAAAGGCCCAACGCGCCGAAGCAGGAAGCATCGCAGGAGCCTGTCGAGGCGCCGCAAGACGACCAGATGCGCGAGGAGGAGGCACCGAGGGAGGAGAAGAAGAAGCGCCGGCCCGACGCGATCGACATTCTCGAGGAGCTGTTGCGGCGGTAGGAGAGGGCGGAGAATCACGCCATCATGGATGCCGCGACATCACAACCGATCAGCAGACGGCGACAGCGCCGGGCGCTGGTCATTGTGATGGCACCGCTGATGATGCTCCTCGGCGCATGGTTCGCCAATCGGTTTCAACTACATCGCCGCTTGGCAGGGCGCCTGCAGCGCGGCGGCGCGGATCTCCTGCTCATCGGCGGGTGGATCGAAGTTGTGCAGCGTCCGGATGGATCGGCACATGAGCGGGCTCCGCGGGTCCAATCAGGAATCAGGAATTCCTAATCGTCCTCCTGCTTCGGCTTGTACTGTGCCGCGATCTGCTGCTGGATGTTGGGGGGCATCGGGTCGTAGTGGCTGAACTCCATGGCGAAGGAGCCCTGCCCGCCCGTGACGCTCTTGAGCTGGCTCTGGTACTGCGAGACCTCCGCGAGCGGCACGATCGCCTTCACGACGGCCATGTCGCCGCCGATCATGTCGGTGCCCTGGATGCGCCCGCGCTTGCCCGAGAGGTCGCCGGTGATGTCGCCCATGTGCTGGTTGGGCACGGTGACCTCGAGCGCCACGCACGGTTCGAGCAGGACCGGCCTGGCCTTGCTCACCGCGTCGAGGAACGCCCGCTTGCCCGCGGTGATGAACGCCACCTCCTTGGAGTCGACGGGGTGGTGCTTGCCGTCGTAGACCGACACCTTGATGTCCTGCAGCGGATAGCCCGCGATCGCACCTTCCCCCATCGCCTGGCGGACGCCCTTCTCGACGGCCGGCACGTACTGACTGGGAATCGAGCCGCCGAAGATGTCGTTGGAGAACTCGAACCCCTCGCCGCGCTCCAGCGGCTCGATGCGCAGGTACACCTCGCCGAACTGGCCGGCGCCGCCCGTCTGCTTCTTGTGGCGGTGATGCCCCTCGGCCTTCCCCGAGATGGTCTCGCGGTAGGCGATCTTGGGCGGCTTGGTCTCGACCTCGACGTTGTACCGGCTCTTGAGCTTGTCGAGCACGACGCGCAGGTGAAGCTCGCCCATGCCGTGGATCACGGTCTCCTGCGTCGTGGCTTCACGCGTCACGGTGAAGGAGGGATCCTCCTCGACGATCTTGTGCAGCGCGTCGCCGATCTTCTGCTCGTCGCCGCGGCTCTTGGCGGTGATCGCGAGCCCGTACATCGGCTGCGGCAGCGCGGTGCGCTTGAAGGTCATCACGCCGTTGGCCGTCTCGGCGAGCACCGAGTCGCGATGGATCTGCTCGACCTTCGCGACCGCGACGATGTCGCCCGCGACGGCGGCGTCGGTCTCCACGTGCTCCTTGCCCTGAAGGCTGTAGAGGTGGGAGATCTTGAACGGCTTGGTGCCCTCGCCGACGTGCGGGTTGGCGACGGTCAGCTGCGAGCTCGAGCTGATCGTGCCCTCGTGCACGCGGAACGCGCCGAGCTTGCCGACGAACGGGTCGCTCGTCACGTTGAACACGTGCGCCATCGCCGGCTTGCTGCTGTCGGGCTCGGCCTTCACCTCCTCGCCGTCCTCCTTGACGAAGAAGTGCGGGTTGCCGGCGCAGGGGCTGGGCGTCAGGTTCGCGAAGAAGTCGAGAAGCTGCTCGACGCCGGTGGACTTCTCGGCGTCCTCGTGGCGCCGCGACGCGACGAAGCAGATCGGCACCAGGTGCCCCTCGCGCAGCGCCGTGGCGAACGCGCTGGACAGCTGCTCGGCGCTGACCTCGCCGTGCTCGAGGTAATGCTCCATGAGATCGTCGTCGACCTCGACGACCTGATCGACGATGGCCGTATGGGCGTCGGCGACCGACCCGATGTCGCTGTCGCCCGAGTCGCCGGCGATGCAGTCGGCGACGGCGGTGCCGCCCTCGGTCGGCAGGTTCACCGGCAGGCACTCGCGCCCGAACGTCTCCTGGATCGCCTCGACGAGCGCAGGCAGGTCGATGTTGTCGCTGTCGATCTTGTTGATGACGATCATCCGGCAGAGGTTCTCCTCGCCGGCCGCCTCCATCATGCGCCGCGCGACCGGCTCGATGCCGGTCGCGGCGTTGATCACGACCGCGACGGTCTCGACCGCCGGCAGGGCGCTCAGCGAAAAGGCCGTGAACTCCGGGTAACCGGGCGTGTCGATCAGGTTGAGCCGGCGGCTGTGGACGTCGGCGTGCACCAGCGCGTTGTAGAGGCTGTGACCGCGCTCCTTCTCCTCGTCGCTGAAGTCGCAGACGGTGTTGCCCTTCTCGACGAGACCGGTGTGATGAATCACGCCCGCCTCGCGCAGCAGCGCCTCGGCCAGGCTGGTCTTGCCGCTGCCGCCGTGGCCGGTCAGGGCGATATTGCGGATGTCTTCGGTCTTGTAGCTGGGCATGGTTCGGGACCTCCTGCCGGGATGTTCCGCCGGATGGGCTTCGGATCGGCGCGCCACCTACGCGCAGAGCGCCAGTATAGATTCCGCCGGGGTCGTCGCAACACAGCAACAACGGGTCCCGTGACCCGTTCCCGTACTCGCTCCCGTTCCCGTTCCCGTTCCCGAATCCGTTCCCGGCACCACACGCGCGTCATACGGTTGAATGCACCACGGGAGTCGGGAACGGGAACGGATAAGGGAGCGCGCCCCATACCCCATACCCCATACCCTATACCCCGATCCCCATCCCCCATGAACACCGAAGCGCTCGTCCAGCTTGATCACGCCCACGTGTGGCACCCCTTCACGCCGATGCAGCAGTGGCGGGCGACGCGACCGCTCATCATCGACCGCGCCGAAGGCTTCGAGCTGATCGACACCGAAGGCCGGCGCTACATCGACGGCGTCTCCAGCATCTGGTGCAACGTGCACGGCCACCGCGTCGAGGCGATCGACCGGGCCATCCGCGCCCAGCTCGACAAGGTGGCGTTCTCGACCCTGCTGGGGCTCGGCTCGACCCCCAGCATCGAGCTTGCCGCGCGTCTCTGCGCGATCGCGCCGCCCGGGCTCGACAAGGTCTTCTATTCCGACAGCGGCGCGACCTCGGTCGAGGTGGCGTTCAAGATGGCCGTCGGCTACCAGCACCACCGCGGCCGGCCCGAGAAGAACCGGTTCATCGGCCTGCGCGGCGCCTATCACGGCGACACGACCGGCGCGATGTCCGTCGGCTACTGCGAGCTGTTCCACCGGCCCTTCCTGTCGATGGTCTTCCCGACCCGGTTCGTCGACGCGCCTGATGCGCTGCGCGCCGGCGAGGGCGCGCCGCCGGCGTCCGAAGGGCGCTGGCCGAGCGAGGATCCCGACCGCGCCGCCTGGTTGCGGGAGCAGTGCCTCGGCTCGCTGGACCGCCTGCTCGATCGCCACGCCGACGAGACGGCGGCGATCGTCATCGAGCCGGTCATGCAGGGGGCGGCGGGCATGATCTGCCAGCCGGAAGGATTCGTGCGCGGCGCGGCCGAACTGGCGCGGCGACACGACGTGCTGCTCATCGCCGACGAGGTGGCGACCGGGTTCGGACGCACCGGCACGATGTTCGCGTGCGACCGCGAAGGCGTCACCCCCGACATCATGTGTCTCGCGAAGGGGCTCACCGGCGGGTACCTGCCGCTGGCCGCGACGCTTGCCCGCAACGAGATCGAGGCCGCGTTCTGCGGCCCGGTCGACGCCGCGCGCACGCTCTATCACGGGCACACCTACACCGGCAGCGCCCTGGCATGCGCGGCGGCGCTCGCCTCGCTCGATCTGTTCGAATCGGCCGGGCTGATCGAGCACGTCGGGCGCAGCGCGCGGCTGATCGCGGAGCGGCTGGAGGCCCTGCGGGGCTGCCCGCGCGTGGCCGACGTCCGCCAGCGCGGCATGATGACCGGGATCGAACTGGTGCCGGGAGCCGGGCCGACGGCGGCCGACCTGTGCCTGGCGGTGCGCCGGAAGGGGCTCATCCTGAGGCCCCTCGGTGACGTCGTCGTCCTGATGCCGGCTCCCGCCATGCCCGGCGAGACCCTGGCGCGGATGCTGGAGATCGTGGTCGGCGCCATCGCGGCATGATCTGCCAATACGACACCCCTTCGCCGATCGCCGCCGCCCGCTGGCAGGGCGGAGCCGCGAGACCGGGGGGGCGTCTGTCCTACTAAGTCTTTAATTTACAACAGTTAACATGTCTCCCGCCGCGCCTGCCGAACCGGCACCCGCTTTGCCACCTTCGGGTCGAGGAGTCGGAATGCCGTGGTCAATGCACGCTCATCGAGCAGTTCCCGTTTCAACGTCTTGTTGACGCAGGACCGCCCGCACAGCGAGCAGCACTGGACCAGCCAGTTGCCACGGCTTCTGGAGCCACAAGGCGTGGCTTCGTACCTGGTGGGCACGGGCCAAGAGGCCGTCGATCTCGCCGAGCGCATGGAGTTCCATGCGGCGGTCATCGACATGTCGACCCCCATCGGGCCGGAGCAGCTTGCCGCCGGGGCCCACGGATCGGGCCACGACGGCTTCTGGGTGCTCGAGGTGCTGCGGCGCCTGCCGAGCAACCCGCCGGTGGTGATCCTCCGCAAGCCCGCGTTCAGCCAGCGTCAGGCCGAGCGCACCCTGAACGACGCCCTCCGGCTGGGCGCGTTCACGGTCCTGAAGAAGCCGGTGGACGTGGAGCAGGTGCTGGCCGTGTTCCGGCGCCTCGTCGACAAGCGGTACCGCGGGGCGTGGCCCCTCGGCTGAAACCCAGGCACGAGTCCGGGCCACCGGCCCGAAATCTTCCCAACGCGACAAACCCCACCAGACGGAGCCACCACAGATGAAACTACGACCCCTAGGCGAGAAGGTCCTGGTCAAGCGCGTCGAGGCCGAGTCCCAGACGGCGTCGGGCATCTTCCTGCCCGAGTCCGCGAAGGAAAAGCCGCAGGAGGCGACGGTCGTCGCGCTCGGTGACGGCAAGGCGCTCGACAACGGCAGCCGCAGCGCGTTCCAGGTGAACGTCGGCGACAAGGTGCTGATCGGCAAGTGGAGCGGCACCGAGGTCAAGATGAACGACGAAGAGATGCTGATCATGGGCGAGGACGACATCCTCGCCGTGTTCGATTAAGCCGCCGTCGCGGCGATTCGGTCCGACCACCCCCAACTGTCCAGAGACAAGACGGAGTCATCACGATGGCAGCGAAGACAATCAAGTTCGACAGCGAGGCGCGCGAGGCGATCCGCCGCGGCGTGTCCAAGCTGGCCAAGGCCGTGCGCACGACCCTCGGGCCGTCCGGGCGCGTCGTCATCCTCGAGAAGTCGTTCGGCTCGCCGACGGTCACCAAGGACGGCGTCACCGTCGCCAAGGAGATCGAGATCGAGGACCAGCTCGAGAATATCGGCGCGCAGATGGTCAAGGAGGTCGCGTCCAAGGCGTCCAAGGACGCGGGCGACGGTACGACCACGGCGACGATCTACGCCGAGTCGATCTTCAGCGAAGGCCTGAAGAACATCACCGCCGGCGGCAACGCCAACCAGATCAAGCGCGGCATCGACGCCGCGGTCGACGCCCTGGTCGGCGAGCTGGGCCGGATGTCGAAGAAGATCTCCTCCTCGACGGAGATCGCCCAGGTCGGCACCTGCGCGGCCAACCAGGACACGGAGATCGGCCGGATCATCGCCGAGGCGATGGACAAGGTCGGCAAGGACGGCGTGATCACGGTCGAGGAGGGCCAGTCGCTCGACACGCACGTCGAGCTCGTCGAGGGCATGCAGTTCGACAAGGGCTACCTGTCGCCGCACTTCGTGACCGACCCGTCGAGCATGGAGAGCGTGCTCGAGGACTGCTACGTGCTCATCCACGAGAAGAAGATCAGCAGCGCCAAGGACCTCGTCCCGCTGCTCGGCAAGATCGCCGAGTCGGGCAAGTCGGTCCTCATCGTCGCCGAGGACATCGAGGGCGAGGCGCTCGCGACGCTCGTCGTCAACCGGCTGCGGGGCGTGCTCAAGGTGTGTGCCGCCAAGGCGCCGGGCTTCGGTGATCGCCGCAAGGCGATGCTCGAGGAC
>NYZC01000057.1 GCA_002686995.1 Phycisphaeraceae bacterium
CTCGGGGCCGATGTGGCTCGCTAGGCCTTCATCGTATGGAACTCGCATCCACTATCCTCTGCTGGTTAACCGGCGCTCCGAAATGACAAATAACGATTGGCTCAATGACTAACAGCTAAATTCCTATGTCGCCAGCGCACTCCGCTCCGCGTCCGCCAGCGCCTTCATCGTCGGCAGCACCGATTCGCCCGTGATCTCCGGGTCGCGTCCCTCGCGCACGGCGGCGACGAACTCGACGTTCTGATCGTACAGGTCCCAGATCGACTGGTGCGGCACCACGACGTCGCCGGCGCCGTCGTAGAGCGTGCCCTCCCTGTACTCGAGCGTCGCTTCCTCGCCGATGACGGTCGCGCGCCAGCGGAAGTCCGAGATGTTGTAGGACTCCGTGATCGTGACGAGCGCACCGTCGGGCATCGTCATGACCATGCTCAGGTCCATGAAATTCTGCGTCGGGTGCGGCGGGCCGAAGCGGCAGAACACCTCGCGCGGCTCGGCCCCGAGGAACCAGAGGGAAAGGTCCACGAGGTGCGCGGCGTGATGCCAGAGGATGTTGTCCGTCCAGGAACGCGGTGTGCCGTCGGCGGTGGTGTTGGTGCGGCGCAGGATCCCGAACTGGCCCACGACCTGGTGCACCTTGAGCTCGCCTTCCCGCACGCGCCGGCGGATCTCCCGCATCGCCCGAAACGACCGCATCGTGTGGCAGACCATCAGGCGCCGATCGACGGTACGCGACAGTTCGGTGACGCGCACCGCCTCGTCGTAGGTCATCGCGATGGGGATCTCGAGCAGCACGTGCTTGCCGGCCCGCAGCGCGATCTCGGCCTGGAGCACGTGCATCTCGTTCGGAGAGGTGATCACGACCGCGTCGATCGCGTCGTCGGCCAGCGCCGCTTCGAGATCGAAGCCGTGGCTGCCGAACCCGAAGCGCTCGGCGAACTGCCTCGTGGGCTCGGGTCGCCGCCCGACCAGCGTGTGCGCGCGCACGCCGTCGATGCCGGCGAACGCCTCCATGTGCTGCGTCGCGATCTTGCCATAGCCGACCATGCAGATGTTCATGGTCGGCAAGATAACCGAATCACTTCGTCCACGGCTTACGCCGCTTCGGGCGCCGCGTCGCCGCCGAGGGCCTCGACGATCTGAATCGTTTCGTCCACCGCGAGGTCCAGTTCCGCCGCGCTGTCATCGGCGCCGACCGGCAGCACGACCGGTCTCGTGTGCTGCCCCGCGTTGCTGCGAAGCACCCTGGCCGTGCGGGCGTCCGAGAGGTTGACCTCGCTGCCCACCGGAAAGAGCGACAGGCAGTCGAGAAAGCCGCGCACCACGTCGGCGTCGAATCGCCCGGACCTGGTGTCCTTCAGGATGATCTCCACCATGCTGTCGTAGGGTCGCAGCGGCGCGCGGTACGGTCGCCAGCCGCACCCGGCGGCATAGCTGTCCGCGACGGCCGCGACGCGGGCGAGCGGATGGATGTAGCGGCCGACGCGCCCGCACGGGTAACCCGAGCCGTCATGCCGCTCGTGCATCTGGTAGGCAACGAGAATGCTCGTCTCCCGGACATGATCGAGTCGATCGAGCAAGTTCGCGGAGAACGCCGGATGGCGGCGCACTTCGTAGAACTCGTCGTCGGAGAGCCGGCGCTCGGCCAGGCGGATGGTCTCCGGCACCTTGAGCATGCCGACGTCGTGAAACAGCGCACCGAGCCCCGCCTCGATCGCCTGGTCGCCGCTGAACCCCATGAACAGCGCCACCGTCATGGTGAGCATGCTCACGTTGATCCCGTGCTCGTAAAGAAAGCCCTCGGGCGACGACTTGAGATCCATCGCCAGCAGGCTGAGGCTCGCGTCGCGGTCGAACATCGCGGCGAACTCGCCGAGCGTGCCCTGAACCGCATCGAGGTCGACGGGCCGCCCTTCGATGATGTCGGCGGTCAGACGGGCGTACTGCTCGATCGCGCGGCGGCGGAAATCCTGCGCGATCTGCAACTCGTCGTGCAGCGCGGGCAGATCCAGTCTCGCGCCGGAGGCGCGCAGGCCGCCTGGCAGCGCGTCGTAGGATGCGGCCTCGACGGCCGAATCGAGCCGCGGGGTGGTCGCGGCGACGGCAGCGTCCTCCGCCGTTCGATCGGGCGGCGCCGCGCGGCGCCGCGCGGCGCCGGACGACGTGCGCCTGATCTCGCGCACGCCGCGTCGCCGAAGGTTCGTCACGAATCGCTGCAAGATTTCGTGACCGGCGCGCAGAAGCAGCACGCCGTTCGGGTCGAAGATGTCCTGCTCCAGCTTCGATCCGATGACCAGGTTGCGCACGGAGATCCTGTCATCGCCCGATGACGGCGCAGATTCCTCCACCATGCCTTCCTCGTTGTCAGCCACCCGGTGACCCCTGTCGCGTCGAAGATGAACCGATAAGACCGTCGAGGCACGCGCGTACGCGAATCACGTCTGCTATCGGCACGATTTCGGCGTCACATCGCTCCGCGCGCCCGCCATGCCTGTCAAGACAGGTAGTCTGCGCGGTTTCTGCCGAAAAAAACACTTGTGGTAGCGCCGGCGATCGTTAGAATCGAGGGAGAGAGAAAGAGGAGAATCCTCACTTCGCCCTCGTGCCTTTCACGCGATGCCAGGCCGCACGTCTGATAAGGAGAACGAGATATGGCACGCTGTCGCTTTCTTGCCGTTCTGGCCGTCGTCCTGGTCTCCGCGCCGCTGCGCGCGGGCGTCCTCAGCGCCTCCTACACCGACCTCCCGACTGACACTGTCGTCGACCTTTCCGCCCCGGGCACGCTCGACTGGGTCAAGTGGGGCAACAACGAGGCCGCTGGATCGACCGCCTGGGCCACCGTGCGCAAGGCCGGGGCGACGCCGATCATCGACGGCACACTGACCGTGCTCGGCAACGGTCCGGCGGGAACGACGGTCGTCAACGCCTCCTTCTCGGACGGTCTGATCATCTCCGAGTGGAGCGACGGGGACGCGCCGGCGGCCGGCTCGAGCAGCTCCGTCGTCACGCAGGCCATAGTGCCGGCCCAGTTCGACTATCCGATCGGCCTGGGCACTTCCCTGACCGCCGCGGCAACCGCGGCGACTCGCACGCTCGACGTCTATGTCCAGGGCTTCAACGCGGACATGCTCGTCACGGCCGCGTTGAGCGGCGGCGGCTCGGACTCCGTCGTCGTCGTCCCCACCAAGACCCTGTTCGGCCAGGCGTTCTCGTCGGGCGTGTTCAGCGTGGACTACTCCGGGGCGGGTGAGACCATCACCGTGAGCGCACAGACGCAGGACCCGCGCCGCGGTGCGACGACGTTTCCGAACGCGGGCTTCTACGCCGCGCGGGTCATTCCCGAACCGGCGACCGCCGCACTCGTCGCGGCCGCCATGTCGTGGGCGATGCTTCGAACGCGGAGTCGGCACGACAGGCCGTGCGGTCAGAGCCGCCACCGGTCGAAGAGATCCTGATCCTCGTCAGATCCGGCTTCCGGCCGCCACAGGCTCTCGCGCCGCGCCTCGATCAGGCGCCGCATCTCCGACCAGCCGTGCCATTGCGTCAGGGCCGATGCGGCGCCCGCGACCTCGCCTCCGGTCGCCGTGCCCGCGCCGCGCGCCGGCGGCGTCACCGAATCCGTGAACCGTGAGAGCAGCAGCTGGAGGTCACCAGTCCCCACGACGCCGTCGCCCGTCGCATCGCCCTGCGAGAGATCGCCTGGCGTCACCTGCTGCGTGAAGCGGCTCAGAACGATCTGCAGATCGTTCGCGCCGACCGTGAAATCGCCGTCGAAGTCGCCGGGAATGGTCACGATGAGACGCGGTGAGAGGACGTCGAAAGGCGATGTCGTGTTCGCGTCGTCCGCGATCAGCGCGGTATCGCCGACCTGTCCCGTGACGATCCGGAACGTGTAGACGCCGAGCGCACCCGGCTGGACCAGGTAGTCCGCCCGAGCCAGCCCGTCCCGATCGTCCACGGTGACCGGCGCGGTCGTGAAGTTCGCCGAGCCGACGTAGTGCTCCTCCGGCAGGCGGTCGGCGTTGCCGACGAGTCCCGTCGCGCCAGGCGACTGAAGCGCATCGCCGCCTCCACTCAGCGCGACGTCCGTGCCGGCCGACGGTCCATCGAGGCGCACGCGCACGGCGTAGTTCAGCAGATCAACCGGCGCGTTGTCAGAGGTGTCGAGAACGATGTCGACCGATCCCGCGACGGCACCGGACTGCGGCGTCATGATCACGCGATCGTCGCCGGTCAGCGTGATGGCCGGCGATCCTCCCGCCAGCGCGGCCCCACCGGTCAGACCGCGGCCGAGGTTCGCCCCGAGCGGCACCCGGTCCTGGTCATCGACGTCGGCGTCACCGTCCAGGTCGGCGAAGATCGAGTAGGCGCCGGCGCCAGGCTGCGTGTCCGCCGCGTCGCGCATCGGCCGGATGTCGAAGATCGTGGTCGCCCCGTCGCGATCGACGTCACCAACCACGACGCTCGCCGGATACGCAGCGCCGGCCAGTCCGACAGTGGCCGCGCCGGTCGCCATGGGCGCGGCAAGCGTCCACGTGGCCGTCATCGCGCCGGCGTCGTAGCTGAACTGGCTGATCGTCGTTCCGGTCACGGAAACATGATCCGCGCGAAGCAGGCTCGCGTCCGCGGTGAACCGCGCGACGACCTGATCGATCTCCGCCCAGGGCAGGTACGACTGCGGCCAGTGGGACGCGGACGAAACGGCGTACCCGTCGACACCGAGCCCGGCGTTCTGCAGTTCGGTGAGGAACGCCGCGCTCCACGCGCTGCCGCGTATCGACACCTCGGCCAGCGGCAGCAGGAAGTTACCGAAATCGACGTCGAGCGCATCCTGCCCGAGCGCGAGATCGACCTGGTGCACCGCGCCCGCGGTGACGGGATCGGGGTGCGTGGCGATCCACCCCGGCGGCGCGATCTCGGCGATCGTGTATGCACCCGCCGGAAGATCGGAAAGAAGGTAGGCGCCGGCCTCGTCCACGCCTTCGGTGGACGGGTCGTCGGCGAACGTGACGGCGCTCGGCTCGTCGAGCACCAGGCGCAGTGACCAGGACTGGATCGTTCCGACACTGCCCGCGGTGTCGTCAACCACCTCCAGCGCCCACACGCCGTTGGGGTCGCCGCCGGCCACGAGGGCCAGCGGAAATTGCGGCCGCAACGTCCCGGTGAACGGCGCTGATGCCTGGATGATCGATACGCCTGCGCCATCATCGAGCGTGACGTCGAACCCCGTCGTGGCCAGGTCACCAAGATCGCTGAAAAGCAACACTCTGCCGCCGTCCGGCCCACGCAGGAACACGTCCAGGTCAGGCGTGTAGGCGTGTGCGACGTCAAGCGTCACCTGCACGTCCGCGACCGTTCCGGCGACATCCTGCACCACGAGCGTGCTGACGGTCGTCGACTCGTCCGTAATCGTGACCGGTGCGTTCGACGACGCGATCGTCGTCGTAACCTGGTCGCGCGTCCGGCTGTCGTTCAGGTCAGCATAGATCGTCACCCCCGGCAGGCCGGGCTCGTCGACGTCACGGACGCCGTCGCCGTTTCGATCGTCCCACTTCGCACCGATCACGTCGCCGCGCCGCTTGCGGTTGCCGAAATCAAGCATCAGCGAATCGCCGCCGACAAGCGAGAGCGCGTGTGGCGCGTCGCCGGCCGGCGCGACCTGCATCTCCTCGGCAGGCACGACTTGGCGCAGCAGGTACTCGCCAGGCGAAACGCCCGTGAACGCGTACGCGCCGGCCGCGTCGGTCACGTCGACCGGCTCGACCGGTGACGTCATCTCCAACTGCAGGGACCAGTCGGTCAGCGTGCCGATCTCCCCCGTCGCGCTGTCAGTGATCTCCAGCGCCCATGTGCCGTTGGCGTTCGTGCCGTCCAGCAGCGAAAACGCCTCGACGGGGCGGAATCTTCCGGTGAACGGCGCTGCGCCCTGCCCGATCCCGGCCGCGGCCTCGTCGTCGAACGTCGTCCCGATGAAGTCGTCGCCCGCGCCGCCGACCGCCGCGAACAGCGCGACCCGCGAACCGGCCGGGCTCACGAGCACGACGTCGAGGTCCTGCACGTTCGCATGGACGATATCGAGGGTGACCTCGACGTCCGCGATCGTGCCGGCGAGACCGCTGACGACGATCTCGCCAGTTGCCGTGCCGTCGTCCGGGATCACGACCGGCGCGACCGCATCGAACGTCGCCGTCGTATCGAGGGTGCCATTCTCGTTCAGGTCAATGTACACCGACCGTCCCGCCAGGCGCGGCTCGCCGGGATTCACGGCGCCGTCGTCGTTCAGATCGGTGAACACGACACCGCCGACGTCGCCGGTGAACGCCGCGTCGGCGGGAACCTGCCACTCGAACTCCCCGGCCTGCGCGTCGAGCGTGGCGCCCGTCGGCAGCGCGACGGCGGACAGCACGTCGCCGGACTGCATCGAGATCGTCTCGGTGTAGGTGGTGCCCGGGACGGCGAACACGTCCCACTCGTCGCCCTGAGGCCCGAGCGTCGCGGTCGGTCCCGCGATCGCGACGACCGGCTCGCTTCGCGCTGCGAAACGAAGATCGACCGTCTCGTCGGGCAACTCGGCGGCGCTGACCGCCTCGACCACGAAACGGTAGGTCTCACCCGGGACGAGGTCGGTCACGACGACCTCCGTGGCCGCACCGTCGCTCGCAATCGATTGCTCGTAGAACGCCCCGGCCGCGTCGGCCGTGTAGCGAACCAGGTAGAAGTCGGCGCCGGGCACCGCGGACCACGAGACGCGAACGTCATCTCCGACGACGCGCTGCGCCTGGACGCCCGTCACCTGCGCCGGTGCGGCCGGGTCGACGATGGTGACCCTGCCGGTCGCGTAGTCGCTGAACACGGGCGGATTCTGCGCGTCGTCGATGACGGCGTACACGTAGTACGCGCCGGCCGGCACCGTCGAGGTATCCCACTGGTGCTGCCCGGCGCCGTCCGCCTCGAGGAGCCCCTCGGTGATCAGAACGCCGTCGTGATCGCTCAGGTCGTTGTCGTAGTACAGGTCGATCCGGGCATCCGAATCCGCGTCAAGGGCGTTGAAGGCGATCGTGACCAGGTCCGAAACGGGCGCGCCGTCCTGCGCCGGATCCGTCAGCGTGATGGACGGCGCGGCGTTGGCACCGAGCGCTGCGAACTGCACGGCGCCCAGACCGGTCGCGTCGGGCACCCTGATCTCCCAGTCGCCGGCGGCCGGTGCCGTGATCCGAACGCCCTTCGCCACCGGCGGCACGCCGTCCTCCACGATCTGCATCGAGGGGTCGGCCGCGATCTGTGCCTCGGTGAGCACGGCACCACCCGGCGTCACGATCTCGATCCCGACGCTCGCGGTCGGATTGGCCCATTCCGCGCCGAGCAGAATCCACGACGTGCCCGGGTCGATGGTGTACACCTCGAAAGCGTCGGGCACGGCCGGGCCGCGCGACGCCGCACGAGCCGAGGTCTTCGCCGCCACCTCGTCGGCGCCGAGAAGCAGGTCGAGATCGCCGTCGAAGCTCAGCTTCAGGCCGCCCGTCACGCCGAGCAGCGTCCCCCACGCGGCGATGAAGTCATTCGACAGGTTTCCGTCGTTCAGGAAGCGCAGCATCGAGTCGGCGCCGGCGATCGTCTCGCCGTTCAGGCCCAGCAGCGAAGCGGGGAAGCTGAAGAAGTCGTCCGGCACGCTGAAGGCCACCCCCTGCCGCGCGCTGATGTTGAAGCCGCTGTCGATCCGGAGGCTGCCGCTGCCGGTCAGCACCTCGCCGAGACCGTTGAACTGGTAGCCCGCCTCGACGAATCCCTCGTGCCAGTTGACCTCGAGCATGCCCTGGGCCGTGATCAGCGAACCGATCACCTTCGCCGTCGCCACGCCCTTGAACCGGTGCGGGTCGACGATGCCGTCGAGATCGACGTCGATGAGACGACCGTTGTAGGGCCCGCCGAGCGACGCCGGGGCGGGAATGCTGATGCTGTCGAGCGGCGCCTCGAGCGGATCGGTGATCGTGATCCCGCCGCCGACCGTGAGCGGCTCGATCGATCCGGAAGCGAGGTTGTCGAGCGTGAGCTGGATGCGCCGCAGCTTCGACGGCGGCTTGATGATCGGAATGCTCAGGTCGTCGAGTCCGATCGTGATGAAGTTGAGCTCGCCGTCGAGCAGGCCCGCGCCGCCGATGATCGAGACCGGCACGAACGGGAGCTTGACGTTGCCCTCGATCTTGAACTCGTCGTTGATCGTGTCGATGAAGAGCTTCGCCTCATTGATCTTGAGCCCGGCCCACTTGGACAGGTGCCCGAAGCCCGCCACCTGCGCCAGCGCGCCGAAGTCGATGTTCTCGACCGACGCCTCGCCGACGACGTCCAGCACCGCGCCCTCGTCGGCGAACGTGATCTGCAGGAAGTTGTTCTGACCGAACACGCCGCTGGACAGGTCGGCGGTCAGGTTGAAGATCGTCGGGATGCGCACCGTCCCCTGGATGATGATCGACTGGGGCGCGTCGACGAAGCGCGCCATCAGGTTCTCGACCTCGATGTCGAGGCCGAAGATCTCGAACTGCCGCTTCGGCACCTCGAGCTCGGTCTGCGTCGGCATCTGGTTCGGCAGCGTCAGGGTGTACAGGTGCTGGCCGATCTCCTGGCGGGCCGCCTCCGTCGTGCCGCGGAACATCAGCGCCGACGGGATCTCGTCGAGATCGCCCGGGGCGACGAGGTACAGGCCGATCAGCGCGCCCCAGTAATAAGGATCCAGGTAGGTGAAGTAGGTGCTGTTGAGCCAGTTCGCGCTGGCCTGCGCCGTCATCGTCAACCCGGCCGGCAGCGGGTAGTCGCCGCCCGTGCGCACGATCGGCCCCGGGTTGAGCGCCGAGATCGTGTGCTTGGCGAAGAGGTTCAGGCTGGGATAGGCATGGAACCGGACCGCGCCGGGCAGGAACGCCTCGCCCGCCATCGACACGACGTCGCCCGTGACGATGTAGTGCGTCACGCCCGTGGTCAGCGCCGAGACGAACTGGTCGGCCATGCTCTGGCTCGTGCCCGGCGCGTTGAACGTCACGATCTCGCCGAGCTGGCCACCGGCGCCGGTGTGGGACGACGCCATGAGCTGCGACAGGGCGCCCCCGAGGCTGTGACCGGTGATGTGCGCCGGCGCGTAGTCGACGGCGACGCGCGAAAGCCAGTCGATCACCGGTCCGCGTGCCGAATGGAACTGCGCGAAGCCGATGCCCTGCGTGTTCAGATCGTCCCAGATGTCGCGCAGGTCGGCGCCCCCTTGCGTGCCCCGGATGGCGAGCGTCGGCGTATGGCCTTCGCACACCAGTCCCACCGCGTAGAAGCCGGTCGCCACGTCGAACACCTCGTCGACGATGTAGCCGTAGTCGTACCCGTGCGGCGGAGACTCGCCCTTCTCGAGATCCTCGTACGCCGTGCCCTTCGCCCACGTCTCGAGTCGCGCGTGGTCGATCAGCTCGCATTCGCCGGCGGCACGGTACGAGAAGGCGTTGCGCCGCAGCACCTGCGGGTCGGTGATGTCCGGCCCGCCTTCGATCGGCGCCTCGTGCGACTCCAGCACGTCGGCGGGCGACGCGTCGATCGGTGCAACGGCGCCGGGCGTGTCGGGCGGCCAGTCGAGCAACACGACCCACTTGACGGCGTCGGCGCTGATCTCGCTCGGCAGCGTGATGCCCGTCAGGTCAGGTTCGAGCGTGTGCGCGACGACCTGTCCGGGATCGAGCGGGCCCGAGCGCGGGTTGACGGCGACCTGGCGATGCCAGACGCCGTTGGGCAGGTCGTCCGGCTCGTGGACGTTGACGTCGGTGCCGATCCAGAGCTGCTCCGTCCAGGTTCGCGTCGCGCCAATCGCCACGTTCCCGGCGTTGCGGACCGAGTAGCCCAGCTCGCCGAGCAGCATGTTGAACGCAAGGTCGGGCCGGCTGAAATCGGAGACGACCAGGTCGGGCAGCTCGGCGCCGATCGGCGTGCTGCGGTCGTTGTTGAGTTCGCCCTGGTCACCTTCGTCGACCACGTCCTCCCCGGACACCGGCGGATCGACGCGCACGACGACGGTCAGGCCGGTCTGCACCATCTGCGGCGTCACGACGCCGGTGCCGTTCGTCGACGCCGGATCGCCCAGCGCGGGCATCGTGATCGAGCGGGCGCGCGATCTGACGCTGTTGAACGACTCCTCGTGCATCAGCAGCTCGAATCCCAGCCCGTCGACGGCGCCGTCATCGGTCAGCCACACCTGCTCGGGCCACGCGACGCCGAGCGGCGGCGCGCCCAGGCCCTCGTTGGCCACCGACCATTCGATCTGCGTCGGCTGGCCGAAGACCGCGGCCGGCGACGCCAGGTCGCTGACCACCAGGTCGGGCTGGAAGAACAGGCCGAACTCGGCGCGCTCCGCCGGATCCAGGCCGTTGACCAGGATCGCGCCCATCGCGCCGCCGCTCGCGAGCTCGACGGTGTAGAACCCCGGGCCCGGATCCGGATCGCCCAGCGTCGGGTGCGACTGGCGCATGCCCGGCTGCTGCCCGATCGTCACCTCGTAGTCCCGGTCGGCGATGATGTTCGTGAAGCGGTAGAGGCCGCTGCCGTCGGTCGTCACCGTCATCGGAGGCGACGCGGTGCGATCACCGCCCACCCCCGCGAGATGCACCGGCCAGTCGGCGACGCCGGGCTCGCCGGGATCAAGCATGCCGTCGTGGTCGAGGTCCCGGAAAACGAACCCGTTGATGTCGCCGAGCACCGCGGGCACGACGAACGCGACATAGAGATCCGTGTCGTCGAGCGCAACGCCGCCCCGCGTCGATCCGCCGCCACCGACGGCCGGCGCGCCGGCGGTTCCCTGTGCCAGCAGGTCGTTGGGAGAGCCGAACACGACCCACTGCCCGTCGTTCGAGATCACCGGATCCTTGTCCTCGCCGACGATCTGGTCGATCGTCGGCAGGTCGGCGAGCGGCACGGTGACGCCCGTCGTGCGATCGTGCACGAACACCGTGGTCAGGCCGCCGAAATCGTTGATGATGCCGCGAACCGAGAGCAGGAACCCGCCCCCGAAGGTCGGCACGGCCTCGACGATGTACCCGTCGATGCCATCCGAAATGAGCCACATGTCCGCAGGCTGCACGACGGTGACCGTCGCACTGTCCGAAATGACGGTGTTGAAGCGATCGCACGCCGTCGCGACGGCGTCACGGAAGGACTGCGTCAGAACACCCGCGTCGAGATCGGGCTGGTGCTCGAACCCGACCGTGCACATCGAGCGGAACTGGCCGTTGTTGAACGCGACGAACCGGCCGTCCTCCGAGATCGAGGCGTCGCGGCTGTCCGCATCCGGAAGCTCGATGCCCGAAACCGGGATGCTCACGCGCTCGACCGCGCCGGAGTCCACCTCGACGACGAACACGTCGTCCGCGAACTCCGTGTCGTCCGGATCCAGGTTCTGGCTGCGCGAGTCGAAGGCAACCCACGCGCCATCGCCAGAGATCACCGGGCGCGCGACGTTGTTGCCGATCACCAGGTTGCGGGCGATGGCGTCGCTCGCGTCGTGCACCATGATGTTCGACTCACCGAACGACCCTCCAGGCCCGCAAGGCAGGTGCGCCGGCCCCGACGACGACGAACCGCCGTTGCACAGCAGGGCCACGCGCTGGCCGTCCGTGGAGATCGACGGCGTGTGGTTCGTCGGCTGCGCCAGCGGCCAGACGCGGATCTGCCCCTTCAGCGCGTCGACGACGAGCGCTTCGGGCAGGCCGAAGCACTCGTTGTTCTCGGCGTCCCAATCGCACACGTCGCCCGTCACCGAGATGTCGGTCTCGAACACGACCGGGCCCTGCTCGTCGGGATCGATGTCGACGGTGAGGTTCAGAACGATGTCGGGCCGATCGACGTTCGGGGCGGTCGTGCCCGCCGGCCCGAGCGGATTGATGACGGGAATGCTCCAGACGCCCGTCACCTCGTCGTAGCTGCCGAAGCGCGAGTCGTTGAACATGTTGGACGTCGACACGCGCGAGTCGGTGGGTGATCGCCGTGGGCGTGTCCTCGTCGGCGCCCGTCCACTGCATGATCGGCGGTACCGAGACGCTCAGGTTGAAGTATTTCCACCCGGGGCTCGGGCGCAGGATGACGCGGAACGTGCGCTGCTCGCCCGGATAGTCGGTGACCCAGTTGCCGACGAAGTCGCTGTCGCGCTCGTCGTGGATGATGAGGGTCATCGCACCGGGATCGGACACGCTCGGACCCGGATCCGGCACGCTGATGACGGGCGCCTGATCGGCGTCGAAGCCAGACCACCACGGATCGATCGGCGTGCGGACGGTGCGCCCCTGCGAGACATCGTGCACGAACGTGTGCGTCCACGTCTCGTCGGTCGCGCCGAACGGATGACGCGGATCGTCGGGCGGGAATCGCCGGTCGAGGTTCGCGCCCTGCACCAGGTTGTCCGCCGTCGACCCGAACACGACGCGGTCGCCGTCGCCGGAGATGGCCGACGTGAACGACCTGCCTTCGCCCGGAGCGCCCGCGGAGTTGACGCTGATCGGAATCGTCTGCGCGGTGTCCAGGTCGAAACGGAAGAGGTTCTCGGTGCTGAAGTCCTCGAATCGCGTGTAGGCGACGTACCGGCCGTCCGCGGAGATCGACGGATCGCCGCCGCGCCCCTGGGGATTCTCGCCGAACGATTGAGCGAACACGGGAATCTGCGCGGTCGCGCCCGCGTGCGACTCGTCGAAGATCCCGTCCTCGTCGGCGTCGCGGTCGATCACGAAGACCGAGAATCCCGTCGCCGAGTCGACGGCGTCGACCGCGACGAACCGACCGTCGGTGGAGATCGCGTAGCTGTTGTTCGTCCCGCCCAGCCGGCGCACGCGCTCGAAGGCCGATTCCGCGTAGCGGTTGTTCGTCGGCGTCGCCGGATCGATCTCGTGCGTCTCGAGCACGGCGGCGGGATCGGCCTGCGCGGCGACCAGCGGCACGCCCTGCCCGTCGTCCGGCCAGTCGAGCATCACGATCCACTTCAGGTCGACGACGCTGACCTCCTTCGGCAGGACGATCGGACCGGCAGGCACGGTGACCGCGCGGACCGCGGTGGCATCGGCGGCCAGCGAGCCCGCAACCGGAATCGTCTCGATCCGGTGATACCACGCGCCGCGCCCCGGGTCGCTGGGAAGGTGGACGTTCTCGTCCGTGCCGAGCCAGACCTGCTCGATCCACGCGACGCCGTCCGGGATGTCCGCCGTCCCGGCATTGCGCACGGTGTAGGAGATCGCTTCCGGAAGGATCAGGGCCGGCGCCGGATCGCCGGGCGTGATGCCGACGCGCGGCGCGTTCGTGGCGTCCACCACCAGGTCCGGCAGCTTCCACGACGCATCCGCGACGGCGGTGTTGTTGTCGTCATCCGACTCGACCACGTCGTTCGGCGCGTCGATGACGACCACGACCTGCAGGCCGTCGCGCAGCATCTGCAACGTCACGACCCCGCCCCCGACGGTGCCGGGCTCGTCGCCGAGCGACGGCATCGCCGCCATGACGGAACGCGCCCCCGCGTCGGTAAACGTCTGCTCGCCGATCAGAAGCTCGTAGCCCTGTCCGTCCGCGAGGCCGTCGTCGGTCAGCCAGAGCTGCTCGATCCATTGATCGTTCGGGCCGAGAACGCCGGGCCCCTGCAGATCGACGATGAACGGCATCGGCAGCATCTCGCCGAGGCCGGCCGCCGTGACCGGCAGGTCCGAGACGAACAGGTCCGGGGGATGGAAAACGCCGAAGTGGAACGGATCCTCGAGGATCGTCCCCGCCGGCACGTCGACCGCGTGGGTCGGCGGCGCGGCCGGGAACGTCTGCACCCACGGCGCCTGAAGCGTGAGCTCTACGGCGTGCAGGCCCGGGGGCACCTGGAGGAAGCCATAGTTGCCTTCCGGGTCGGTCACGACCACGTCGTCGATGCTTCCGTCATCCAACAGGTCGAGCGACACCGTCCAGCCGGCGAGGCCGGCCTCGCCGGCGTCGAGGCTTTCGTTGCGATCCTGGTCGTCGAAGACGGTGCCGAAGATCTGCGCCTGCGCGTTACCGAAGTTCACCGCGTCCGCGACCTGGCCGGGACCGAGCGCGACCACGCGCCCCGCCGGACCGCCGGGTGCCGTCTGGACCCAACCGAGCGGCACGACCTCGGCCACGGTGTAGGTAGCTGCGAGGAGATTCTCGAACCGGTAATCGCCGGCCGCACCCGTGACGGTGTTGATCTCGCCACCGTCGAGCCGACCGTCGCCGTCGTCGTCGAGAAACACGGTCCACCCGGACAGCGGCGGCTCGCCCCCGTCCAGCGCGCCGTTCGCGTCGAGATCCTCCCACAGCAGACCTTGAATCTCCGAGCGCTGCAGGTTGCCGAAGTCGATGCCCGGGCGCGTCTCGCCGGGCTGAAGATCCACCAGGTGGATGCCGCCCGCCGGAAAGGTCTGCTCCCACGGCGGGACACCGATCGGAAGCACCTCGGCCACGGTGTAGGGACGCGGCGGCAGATCGGTCAGCGCGTACGTGCCCGACTCGTCGACCTGCGTGGTGCCCGGGTCGTCCAGCACCGTAACGGCGCTCGGCTCGCCGGCATCCGGGCTGCCGCTGCCGTCGAGATCGAGAAAGACCGTGACGCCCGCCACCCCGCCTTCCACCGGGTCGCGCACGCCGTTGCGGTTCAGATCGAACCACTTGGCGCCCTCGATGGCGCCCGGCGCGGCATGGGCGGCGAAATCGAGCTCGCTCTCCGTCGCGCCGCCCGCGATGGCGACCACGTGCGTCCCGGGGGCGCCGGGCAACGTCTGCGTCCAGTCGGCCGGCAGTACGAGCCTGACGGTGTACGTATCGTCGGCGAGATCGGTGAAGGCGTACGCGCCGTCGGCATCGGTCACGTGCTCCGGCTCGGTCGGATCGAGCCCGCCGCTGCCGTCGAGATCGAGAAACACGGTCCAGCCGGGCAACGGCAGGTCGCCCGGATCGCGCATGCCGTCCTGGTTCGCGTCGAACCAGACCTCGCCTTCGATGCCGCCGGTCGCGTCGCCGGTGAATCCGACGGCCGGCGCCGCATCAAGCAGCACGCGCGGCTCCATCGGCTCGACGATCGGACGCCGGTGGCCGCACGGGCGGTCGCGGCGCGGCAGTATCGACCTCATTCGGCGCAGCAGGCGCAGCCCGCCACGGCGCAACTCGCAGGGATCATTCATGGCCGGATTCCAAGTCAACTCTTCCGCGTGCAAGAACGGTCTGGAATCCAATTGTAGCTGGTCAAACCGCCCGCCGGATGACGATCGCGGTCCGATCGTCGGTCTGTGCGACCGCACCGTGGAAGCGGGCGAGCGCGTCGCGCAGGGCGTCGAGGATGCGCGCAGGCGACGCGCGGTGATGCTGCCTGATGACCTCGATGACCCGATCGATGCCGAACTGCTCGCCCTGGTCGTCGAACGTCTCGAAGATGCCGTCCGACATCACGGCGAATATGTCGCCCCGGTTCAGGAGAATCGATTCGCTGGCCTCGAACTCCACGTCGGTCGTGATGCCGAGCGGGAACGTGTCGGCGCCGATGATGTCGACGTCATGGCGCGCCGCCCGGTAGAGCAGCAGTGGGCCCTGCCCTGCGCTGAAGCCGCGGATGGCGTGGCGGCGCACGTCCAGCTCACCTAGCCAGGTGGTGATGAAGCGGCCTGACGGAAGATCGGCGCAAAGCTGCGCGTTCATGTGCATGGCGATCGATTCGAGATCGCCGCCCGCGCGCACGGCCATGCGCAGCATCGATCGCACCTGCGTGACCGAAAGCGCCGGTCCGATGCCATGGCCGGTGGCGTCCGACAGCATCAGCATCGCGAGATCGACGCGCTCGGGCTCCAGCGCGATGCGCGGACCGGTCGGCGACGACTCGAGCGCGATCACGTCGTAGAGATCGCCGCCCGTCTGCTCCGCCGGCTCGCACCATGCGTCCAGCTCGTAGCCCTGGAGCTTCGGAAGCTGATCCGGGAGGGTGCTCTGCTGAATGCGCCGCGCCAGCTGAAGGTCCTCCTCGAGTTTCATCAGGGACTGCAGCGCTCGGCGCATCCGCTCGTGCGCGTCGGCGAGCCGCTTCACCTCGGTGACCGTGGAATCGATCGGCGGCGGCGGCTCGAGGTTGCCGCGGCGAATCCGGTCGGTCTGGCTGACGAGTCCCTCGATGGGGCGCGAGATGCGACCGGCCATCAGCACCATCGTCACCACCGCCGCCACGAGGCTCAGGAGGCCGATGAGCACCGAGAGCCGGTTCATGCGCCACACCCCGTCCATGAGCTGCGCCTCGGGAATCGCCATGCAGATCGTCCAGTCCAGTCGATCGCTCGCCGCGGACTTGTAGCCGCCCAGGTAGCGCATGCCGTCGACCTCGAACCGGACCGACTGCACGCCGTCGGTCACCGTCGTCTCGTCAGAGGCGATCCGCTCGATCAGGCCGGTCACACGGCGATCGGAGAGCGCCGCCGCGTCGATCCAGTCCTGGGCGCCGTCGGGCTCGGCGGGATCGACCGGTGCGATGAGTCTTTGCGGATCCGGATGGGCGATGACGACGCGACGCAGCGTCCCCTCGGGTTCGCGCGGGTGCCGGTTCTCGATGATGAACGCAAGCCCCCGCGCCGTGCCGTCGGTGGCTCCGTCATGGCGAGCCACCTCGATCGGCAGCTGGCGCACGTACTCGCCCAGCGCAACGACGTCGAAGTCGGCGCTGACCACGCCGAGCAGTGCATCGTTCCGGTAGACGGGCGTCGCGCACGTGACGCCGGGCGTGTCGGGCTTGCCCTGCGGCCCGATGAAGATGTAGGTCTCCGTCCACGTTTGCCGGCCCGCGTCCACGGCCGCCCGGTAGTAAGGCCGCTGCCGCGCATCGACGTGGTGCTCCGGCTTCGTCCGGAACGGCTCGGAGTCGCCCGGCCGGTAGTCGGCCATCTCGAAATGAGCCTCGTTAACGCGTCGCACCCTTCGCAGGATCAACCCGTCGATGTCGCGGAACGCATGGCAATAGTTGCCGTCACGATCGAGGCAGAACGAAAGGTACGTGAGGCGCGGGTTCGCCTTCATCGCCTCCGTGAAATAGCGCGTCAGCGCCCCCTGGTCGGCGGGATCGAGCTGTCCCGACAGGATCAGGTTCTCGATCACCTCGCTCTGCGTGACGGCCCGGCTCAGCAGGGCATGGATTTGCTGCTCGATGCGCACGGCCGTCTGATCGAGGATCTGTCCCGAAAGATCGCGCACCGCCGATTGCGCAAGCCAGTGGGAGCTGACGACGAGCACGAGGATCGTGGTCAGCAACCCGGCCAGCACCGTCACGATCAACTGCGTGCGAAAGCTCATCGGACCCTGGCGGCAAAAGCGTCATACGGCCGAACGGAGCAGAGGATAGCAGAAGGCGGGCGCGGGCCGGGAGCAGGTAGAAAGTCAGAAAGTCGAAAGTCGAAGGTCGAAGGTCGAAAGTCGGTGGTCGGAGGTCGGAGGATGGCGCTCTTCCAGAACGAGCGGAGCGGTTCGGAGAACCAGAGCTGGTTGCCGTCCGGATCCCGAATGATCGGATCGCGCTCAGAGATCCGCATCGCGATCCCAGGCACTGCGGGACCTGGACATCATGTCGTCGACGAGGCGCCGAAACGCGGGCCAGGCCATGTACACGAGCCAGCCGACCATGCACAACGCGACCGCGATGAGCCCCACGATGATCAGGTCCGGGATCCGCGTCAGCACGATCAGGGCCAGGCAGATGAGAATGCCCAGGAGGATCCACTTGATCTCGCGGATGTGGCGATTGAAATCGGATTTCGAATCGGACATGACTTGATTCCAGGACGTGGTCAACCGTCGCCGTGATGATACCCGAATCGTTCGATTCGAACGCTGCGCCTCAACGACCGAACTGACGGATGCGCTGCGGCCGCCGCACCAGGAGGTAGACCAGCGCCCCGATCCAGTGCGCCAGCACGATGATCAGGACCCAGACGAGCTTGTCGTTGCCCTCGGACGGCTCGTGCGTGGCGCAGTCGATGAGCATCCAGATCCAGATTACGAACGCTGCGATCATGAAGACGCCGAAGCACGAAAACAACGCCACCGGAATCCAGGGAACGAACGAACGGGAGTACGCAGCTAACGTCAGTATTGCCATGACTCGTCATCCATCCGGTCAACCAGGGCTCCACAGCGCTTCGATCGATTCCTCGATGAATCGCAGCAGGCTGCCCTTGAAGCCGGTCACGGGTGCGTACTCCTGCAGCTCACCCGTTTCCCTCAGGTGCGACCGGACCGCTACGACCTCCTTGAACTCGCCACCGTCGAGCCAGAGACCGTGGCACGCGTCACACGTGTCCATCGTGACGAACGTTTGGGGGTAGTGCGATGCGCGAAGGGTCCTGTCGTCGCAGCGCGGACATGCCAGGTCCGTGTCGCGGGCGTCTCCTGACGAACGGAGCTTTCTGATCGCCACGTCGCTGATCTTCTCCAGCTCGTCACAGTCGAACCAGATCCCCTTGCAGGACTTGCAGTAGTCCACCTCGACTTCGCACATGAGCTTCCTGGGCTCCAGGAAGTACTTCGTGCAGCGCGGGCATCGCATCGAACCATTCGACATCACCAGCTCCCGGTCGCACCGCCGCCGCCGAACCCGCCGGACCCCCAGGAGTCGCTGCGGCTTTCCGGCAGGTGCCGGATCACAGTGTACGTCTTCCGCAATATGAAGAGCATCAGCACGATGATCAGTCCCACGCAAATCCATCCCCACCCGCGCTTGCCATTGCGAAAGAGGCTGTAGGCAATGGCGCCGAGGACAGGGATCGCGACGCCCGCGGCGAGGATCGACCAGGGAAATCCCGATCGCACGCCGGCGAACTCCAGCATGATCGCACGCACCCCTTCGGTCACTCCTTCCGCGAACCTGCCCTTCCTGAAGCGCGCGATGATCTGATTCTGCATGATCCGATCGGCGTCGCGGTCGCGCGTCCGGCCATACCCGGCACCAAGCTCGACGCGCGCGTTGCGGTCCCTCTTCGCGATCAACAGGAGCACGCCGTCGTTCTCAGGCATGTTGCCGATGCCGTACGCGTCGAACAGACCGCGGGCGAATGCCTCGATGCTTCCGTTTGCCGTACCCGGATAGTCGCCGATCGAATCGAGAGTGACGACCACGATCTCGACGTTCGTGCGTGACTCGGTCTGCCAGAGCCAGACCTCGATCCGCTCCTGCTCGTCCGGGCTCAGCAATCCCGCGAGGTCGGTGACGTAGCCGGCGTCCGGCTCCGGGTAGGGTGCATGCTCACGCTTCGAGCCCGATCCGATCCTGTTCGCTGACGGATCGGGCTCCGTCTCGCCAACGACCGTCGCCGTTGACGCAAACAGCAGGGCGCCCGCGAGCGCCGACATCACGAGTGACCGCTCACCGTTCATCGATGACCCCGTCGTCAAGCTCGTTGACATCCTCGTCGGCGCGGGGAAAGTGCTCGACCAGCCGCTCGCCGACGCGAAGCACGCCCTCCCGCAATCCGCCGACAACGTCGCCCGTGCTGAAGCGCTCCACCATCAGGTCCTTCACCTCAACCCAGAATCGAGGCCCCACGCGCTCGTGGATCGCGTTGTCGCCGTAGACCAGCACCTCGCGGTTGGCCGCCACGAGCAGGATCATCACGGCGTTGCGACCAGCCGTTGCGTCCAGTCCGTGCCGACGAAACAGTCTCTGCCCCTTCGCTCTCAGATCGCCCCAGCAATGACGGGTGATCACGACCCTGATCTCTGCGGAGGTGCGCGCTTCGGCATCGCGGACCACCGCGGCCAGTTCGGCAGATTCCGCTGCGGTCAGCAGACCCATTCGATGGCTCCGGAAGGCTGAACGCCTCCTGCGTCAACGGATGAACCAGCCACATGCGTCGATGGCCCGGGATCGACGCACGCGCCGGGCCGCCCATCATCCGCCTTCGTTGCAGGAGACACGAAGGCTGATCACTCCTTTCAAATCGGATGCCGCGAGATCGAACAGCGTCTGCTCGTGCTGCCTGATCTCATCGAGAAAGGCCCCGGCGGTCGGTGATGCGGTCATGAGCTGCCAGGCGGCGAGCGCGACGTCGCTATGGCGCGGAAACATGACACCGTATTCTCGCCAGCCGGGACAAACCGGGAAACGAAACCTGACGTGAATCGTCAGGCGAAGGGTTGACCCGTCATCGAATCGCCATTCGATGGGCTCATCCTTGCCATACCCCAAAGTGCTGAACTCGATTTCAAGCGGAATGGCCGCGTGCTCCAAGGCTGGTCGGATCTCGGCTCCGGCAAGATCCAACATGCAGACGTCGCTCCACGACGCATCCACCGCGAGCTCCCTGGCCAGAACCAGTCCGTCCGTCACCGCGCGGATGTTGCCGCCTGCCATGGCGTGCATCTGAAGGGCCTCGAGCGAGACGTCCAATCCCGCCGCCTCACAGATCTTCGCGGCTCTGCGCACCTGCAGGACCGGGACCTTCAGGAAGAACATCTGAACGTAGTCCCGAATTCTGATCTTCACGTGCCGGTCTCCGGTTCACCCCGGCAAGAGGCAGAACCGGTCACCATGATCGACCAGGACATCAGGTGCGCCAACTCTGGACAATGCGCAGGCCGATCAATCAAGAATCAGAATTCAGAATTCAAGAATCCACTATGCGATGGTCAGCACGCTGTTGCCCAGGACCGTGTTCGCCTCGTCCGATTCGGCGACCGCGTCGCCGGCGTCGACCGTGACCACGACCTGATAGGCGCCGGGCTGCAGCCCCGCCGGCACGTCGACGTTCGACGTGACCCGCTTCGTCTTGCCGGGCTTCAGGCCGCTCAGCGACTGGCTCCGATTCAGCAGCAGCACGTCGCCGGAGTCGTCCTGGGCCCCGAACGGGCGCAGAGCGATCCGCACGTCGACGTCCTGACCGCGTGCCACCGAGACGGTCCCGTCGTTGGTGATGTCGATCGTGACCTTGCCGGAGTCGCCTTCGGCCGCGTCGATCGCCGACGAGAGCGTGACGGCGCCCAGCGCCGCGACGAGATCGATCTCGCCCAGCTCGACGTCGATCGCGCTGTCGGCCGGCGTGACCGCGACGTTGTTGTCCGGATCGCTGTCCGCCACGGCGCCCGCAGGATCGACGTGCGCCACAATCACGTAGTCGCCTGTCGCGACGCCTGCGGGCACCTGCACGTTGAGCGTGTGCTTACGGATCTTGTCGGGAGCGAGATTGCTGACCGAACGCCCTTCCACGGTCGTGATCAGCACGTCCTGGCTGTCGTCCACGGCGCCGGCTGGTCGCACGAACACGTCGACGTCCACCAGTTGCCCCTTCGCCACCGCGACGTTGCCGAGATTCTCGATCGTCAGCGGCAGACGGATCCTCGTGCCGTCGCCGGACGTGAGGTCATCGGGCAACCGTGAGCCGTCGACGGTCGCGACGAGATCCACGAACTGACCCGCCACGGTCGTGACGTGCTCGCCGATCGCCACGTTGTTCGCTTCGTCCGACTCGGCGACCGCAAGGCCGTCGTCCACGAACGCGACGAACCGGTAGTCGTCGGCGGCAAGCCCGGCGGGGAGCGTCACGGCGGTCCGCAACGTCTTGCTGCGATCCGGCCTGAGCCCGCTCACCGAGGCGTCATCGATGACCACGAGATCGACGTCCTGGCTGTCGTCCACGGCATCCACCGGGCGCGCGGCGATCCGCACGTCGACCCGCTGGCCGCCGACGATGGACTGGTTGCCGCGGTTGGTCACGACCACCGTCGCCCTGCCCGTGCCGCCCTGGCCGAGCACGACCGCCGACGGCGCGTCGACCGTGAACTCGGCCTCGAGGTCGACGAACGCGCCCGCCACCGTCGTCACGTGCTCGCTGATCGCCGTGTTGTTGGTCTCGTCCGACTCGGCCACCGCATCGCCGTCGTCGACGAACGCCACGATCGCGTAGTCATCGGCATCGAGCGTGTCGGGCAGCGTCACCGTGGTCGTGAACTTCCTGGACGCCCCGGCCTTGAGACCGCTGACCGACCGGTTCTCCAGCGTCGAAAGGGCGACGTCCTGCGTGTCGTCCACCGCCGACGTCGGTCTCGCCACGAGGCGGACGTCGACCTTCGCACCGCTCGCTACGGCCGTCGTGCCCGCGTTCGTGATGACCACGGGCACCCTGCCCTTCGCCGGCTCGCCCGCGAGCACCGCGCTGTGCAGCGTGATGTCGCCGAAGCCGCCGACCAGGTCGACCACCGGCGCCGCGACGGACACCGTGTCGTCGGTCGCGTCCGCGTTGTTCCCCGCCGACGCGTCCGGGCTTCCGCCGGGACCGCCGTCGTCGTCGATCTCGACGAGCGCCACGAGGCGGTAGTCGTCCGCCAGGAGCCCCTCGGGAAGCTGGGCCGTCGCGTTGAAGGTCCGGCTGGCGCCAGGCGCAAGGTTGCGCACCGCCTGGTTCTCGAGCGTCGTGACGAGCACGTCCTGCGAATCGTCGACCGCGTCGGCGGGCCGGGCGAGCAGGTGAACGTCCACCAGCTCGTCTGCCGCCGTCGACGTGTTGCCCACGTTCGAGACCGTGACCTGCGCCTTGATCTTCGTGCCGTCGCCCGCGACGACGTCATCGGGCATGTCCGCCACCACGATCGTCGCCGAAAGGTCCAGCATTGCCTCGGCGGCGGTAAACACGTCGTCACCGACCACCGTGTTGTTCGATTCGTCCGATTCGTCGGCGTCGTCGGCCGCGTCGATCCTGGCGACGAAGCGGTAGTCGCCCTGCTCGAGCGCGGGCAGCGTCACCTCGTCAACGAACGTCTTGCTGCCCTCCGCCTTGAGGCCGCTCACCGACACGTCGCTCATCGTGTGCACGGCGACGTCGGCGCTGTCGTCGGTGGCCTCGGCGGGTCGCAGCAGGATCGTGACATCGATGCGCTGGCCGCTCGCCACGGACGCATTGCCCTGGTTCGTCACCGTCACCGACACGTCGCCCGTGCTGCCGCCGTCGGCGAGGATCGCCGAAGACAGGTCGATTTCGGCGAACGATCCGACCAGGTCCACGAACGGCGACGTGGTGTCGATCGTGACCGCCAGCGCATCCGACGCACCGCTGACGTTGCCGGCCACGTCGGTCACGGTCGCCGTCACGCTCTGCACGCCTTCCGGAAGCGGCATCGAGGTGATCGAGAAGCTGCCGCTCTCGTCGACGATGCCGCTGCCGATCTTCACGCCGACCGGATCGCCGCCCGACGCGACGAAGACCTGCACGCCCTGGGGCGGATTGGCGCCGACCTCGCTGTAGAGGTCGACGGTGCCGCCCGGATCGGCGGTGCCGGTGAACGTCGGCGTGTTGTCGTGCGTCACGTTGTCGGCGTCGCCGCTGTCGCTGTCCGGATGAAGCGCCGGCGCTGTCGGCGCCGCGGGGATGCCGGTGTCGACGGTGACCGTGAGACCCGGCGTGGCCGTACTGACGTTGCCGGCCGGATCGGTGACGGTCGTCGTCATGAGGTGGGCGCCGTCGGCCAGCGTCGAAGTGGCGACGCTGAACTGACCGGATCCGTCCACGACGATGGACGCGACCTCGGTGCCGTCGGCGAAGACGCGCACCGTGCTTCCCGACTCGGCCGTGCCGACGAAGGTCGGCGTGCTCTCGCTGGTCACGCGATCGCCGTCCGACGCGCCCGTGTCGCTCGAAGCGGCGAGCGCGAAGCCGCCGACGCTCGACGGCGCCGTGGTGTCCACGGTCACGACGGTTCCGCCCGAGAAGCTGATGTTGCCCGCGACGTCCGTGGAGATCGCGTTCACGCTGTACACGCCGTCGGCCAGCGCGCTGCTCGTCACCGTGTAGGAACCGTTCGCGTTGTCGCTTCCGATCTCGCTGCCGCCCGCGAACAGGCGGACCGTCGTCCCCGCGTCGGCCGTGCCCGCGAACGCCGGCGTGCTGCTGGCGGTCACGTCGTCGCTGTCCGAGTCGCCGGTATCGCTGCCGGCGTCGAGATCGGGATTCGATGGCGCCGCCGGCGCCGTCTGATCGACGACGACCACCAGCGCGGCGGACGCCGCGCTCTGGTTGCCGGCGGCGTCGGTGGCCTGCACCGTGATGGAGTGGGTCGCGTCGGCGAGCACGTCCGAGAGGATGCTGTAAGCGCCCGTGCCGTCGGCGCTGCCGGTGCCGATGTCCGTGCCGTCCGCGAAGAAGGCCAGGGACGATCCGGCCTCGGCGATGCCCTCGAGGCCGAGGATCAACGCCATCGTCACGTCGTCCGTGCTCGAAGCGCCGGTGTCCGTCGCTTCGGTCAGATCCGGCGCCCCGGGCGTCGCCGGCGCCGTGGTGTCGACGGTCAGCGTCAGCACGTCGGAGACAGGACTGGCGTTGCTCGATGCATCGGTCGCCCGCGCCGTCATGGCGTGGACGCCGTCGCCCAGCGCCGAGACGGTGATGCTGTAGGCGCCGCCGCCGTCCGCCGTGCCCGTGCCGACCAGCACGCCGTCGGCCAGGATGTCCACGGTGACCCCGGCCTCCGCGGTCCCGGTGAAGGTCGCCGTGGCATCGCTCGTCAGGTCGTCGCTGTTCGACCCGCCGCTGTCGCTGGCGTCGGTGAGATCCGGAGCGGAAGGCGCTGCCGGGGGCGTGATGTCGGCCGTGGTGACGGAGAACGTGTCCGATACCGAGCCGCCGGCGCCGTCGTCGACGGTCACCTTCACGTCGATCGTGCCGAGGTTCGCGTTCGTCGGCGTGCCGCTGAACACGCGATCGGTCGAATTGAAGGCGAGCCAGCCCGGCAACGGATCGTTGTTGTCGAGCGTTGCGGTGTATGTCAGCACCGTGCCGGTGTCCGCGTCGGCAAAGGTGCCGGCCGCGACCTGGAAGACGAAAGGCTGATCCGCCGGCGCATTGCGGTCGGGAATCGGCGTCGCGACCGTCGGCGGGTCGTTGATCGCCGTGACGTCGAGCGTGATGACGCCCTCGGCCGCGCCCGCGCCGTCCTCGCCGCCATCGGTGATGCGCACCGCGATCGTCGTGTCCACGTCCTGCTCCACCGCGGGCTCGAACGCCACGTCGGCGAGCGCGAGGTTCACGGCCGTGACCGTGCCGATGATCGACCAGACGCCGCTGACGGCGTTGTAGGTCGCGGCGCCGCTGATCGTCAGCACGCCCGCCGCGGGATCGGCCAGCGTCAATTCGGCCGTGACCACCTCGGCGATGTCGGTGTCGGTGATGACGATGTTGTCGATCGCGACCGTCGCGTCACCCTCGGTGAAGGCCTTCGTCTGGGCAAGGTTCGTCGCCGTGGGCGCGTCGTTCACCGCCGTCACGTTGATCGTCGCGGTCGCGGCGCCGCTCTGGGCGGCGACCGTGCTGCCGTCCTCCGACGACTCGACGTCGAACGTGCCCGCAAGGTTGGTCTCGGCGCTCGGCGTGAAGCGCAGACCGGTCTGCCCCTGTGCGAACGTGATGTAGTCGCCGTTACTGACCGGCGTGGCACCATCGTTCTGGAACAGCGAGCCGTTGGTGATGTTCGAGATGCGGAAGTGCGTCACCTCCGCGCCGTCACTCGCGTGGCGGGTGATCACGATCGGATCCGACTGCGTGTCCTCGGCAGTCGTGGCGTTCGAGGGCACCGGCGTGTCGCCGACGGGTGTGATCGTGATCGTCGAGATCGCGCCCGTGCTCTGCGCAGCGACCGTCGTGCCGTCCTCGGAAGCGTCGACCACGAAGGAGCCTGGCGCGTTCTCGTTCGCGTCGGGCGTGAAGCGCAGTCCGGCCTGGCCTTCGGCCACCGTGATGTAGACGCCGTCGCTGATCGGCGTCGTCCCGTCGTTCTGGAACAGCGAGCCGTTGGTGATGTTCGAAATGCGGAAGTGCGTCACTTCCGCACCGTCGCTGGCGTGACGATCGAGTGCGATCGCGCCCGACTGGGCGTCCTCGACGGTCGTGATGCTCGCAGCGGTCGGCGTGTCGCCGACCGGCGTGACCGTGATGGTCGACGTCGCCGTGCCGCTCTGCGCGGCCACCGCGCTGCCGTCCTCCGAAGCTTCGACGTCGAAGCTGCCCGCAGCGTTGCTATTGGCGCTCGAAACGAACTTCACGCCGTCCTGGCCTTCCGCGAACGTGATGTAATCGCCGTCGTTGATCGGCGTCGTCCCGTCGTTCTGGAACAGCGAGCCGCCCGTGATGTTCGAGACGCGGAAGTGCGTCACC
>NYZC01000058.1 GCA_002686995.1 Phycisphaeraceae bacterium
CCTGTCACGAACGGGTTGTTCGGCGCGTGTCAACCGCATCGGCTGAATGCGGCCGTCATGGCATTCGACCCGCGGGCTTACGCCGCGCGGTTCGCCAGCATTCATCCGTGTCCATCCGTAGTTCGTGACCGCTGCGGCTCAGCCGTGTTAGGATCTGCCGCAAGATGAGAATCCTCTCGATCGGCGGAAGCGGCTTCGTCAGTGGCACGTTCGTGCGGACCGCCTTCGAGCACGGTCACGAAGTGCATGCCGTCACGCGCGGCCGGCGGCCGCTGCCGCAGGGCGCAACGGGCATCATCGCGGACCGGCAGGATCGCGCCGGCTTCGCCGAGGCGATCGGCGCCGCGGGCGGCTCGTGGGATCTCGTCGTCGACTGCATCGGCTACGAGCCCGAGGATGCCGAGCAGGACCTCGAGGTCTTTCGCGATCGTGCGGCGCATCTTGTCTTCATCTCCACCGATTTCGTCTTCGATCCCGCGCGGCGCGTCTTTCCCCAGCCGGAAGAATCGGACCACCACGCCACCGGGGGCTACGGCGGAAAGAAGAGGCAATGCGAGCTGATCCTTCGCGATGGCGATGCGGGAGACATGCACTGGACCGTCCTTCGCCCCTGTCACATCTACGGACCGGGATCGAAGCTCGGTTGCCTGCCCTGCCACGGGCGCGACGACGCGCTCATCGCGCGCATTCGGCGCGGGGAGACGCTCGAGCTCGTCGGCGGCGGGCACTTCCTGCAGCAGCCGATCTTTGCGCGCGACCTCGCTGAACTGACCCTGAGCTGCGCGGGCAACGCGAGGACCCACGACCGCGTCTTCTGCACTGCCGGCCCCGACATCATCGAGTCGCGCACGTACTACGACGAGATCGCGGACGCCCTGGACGTGCCGCCGGCGCCGATCCAAGCCGTCGACGTCCGAGCCCACCTTGACGCGAACCCGGGCGCCGCGCCCTTTCTCTGTCATCGCATCTACCGGCTCGACCGCCTCGAGAAGACGGGCGTCGTCGTGCCTGCCACGCCGTTCAGGGACGGTATTCGCGCGCACGTCGCGAGCCTGGTCTGAAAGCCCCTGACGCATTGCCGCTCCTTGCTCCCGACGTACGTCGGGAGCGTTGGTGTCGGACCTGACAATTCTTACTGTTATCTAATTCACCTGGTCGAACCAGACGCACCAGCTTCACATCGCGGACGTATCGATAGGTAACAGGCAGACGCAAGTACTGGCCTGCTGCCTCACAAAGGAGTCCGTCATGTCGAACTGCCATTGCAAGCAGGCCGCGATCGGTACGGAACGAGACCACGGCGCCGAACCTGCAGGCGAACGACGCCGGTGTGGCCGCGCCGCTTCATCCGCGTTCACATTGCTCGAATTACTCGTCGTGATGGCTGTGGTCGCGCTGATGATCGCCATGCTGCTGCCGGCCGTGAAGCGAGCACGAGACACTGCACATGCGATCGCCTGCCAGTCGAACCTCAGGCAGATCGGAATCGGGTTGACCACCTACATTGATGACAACCTCCAGGGCGTACCGCCGGTGGGGGCTCCGCAGTATCCGACAGGGGGACGTCCCGCGCCCGGCGTCCCGCAGTTCGAGCACCGTCCCACCCGCGCGACCTGGGTCGATTTCCTGGGCGCACCGGGATACATCGCTGGCGCGAGGATCTACGATCGATCGAAGCCGTCGGAGTTCTTCGAGCGCGCATCGCCGTCACTCTGTCCCGAGATCGCGACCTGGCCGACGCCGGATCTGAATCGAATTCGCGGCTTCGGCTCGACCTATGCGTTCACCCATCTGGGCGGAGAGATGGGTTATTTGCAGGGCTCGGATGAATTCGTCTGGGCCCCCAGCGGATGGATGGGGTTGTTTTACCGAGGTCCCGAAAAAATGACGGACGTACGTGAGCCGTCACGATTCATCGTCGCCACCGATCCGCAATACACGGCTCCGGATTTCGAGATTGCGGGCCTCGCCAATCGGATTCCAAGCAACGGGTTCGGGTACACGGGAATCGGCCGAATCCTGCGGGAATGGCCATTCAACGATGTCCACGTCACCGACCGGTACCAGCATCTGGGTGCCCCGAACACGCTCTGGGGCGATGGAAGCGTCACGATCATTCCTTCGGAAATCGCTGCGCTGCGGACGCTGCCGGCAGGATCCTCGCTCTGGTATCTCAATCCGCTCGAGATGGCCGCGGCGCGCCTTTTGCTTCCCGACCGGTACGGGAGCTTTCATTGACGCCCGCGGCGGAGGAACGCGACGACCGGCGCCGCAAGGACGAGCAACACCATCGACGAAGGCTCCGGAACGATCCGGAAGATGCGACCGTGCCCGTGCTCGAGGAAATCGTCACCGGTGCAGGCGATGCAAAACAGACTCGGGCTGAACTCGGCCTCATACGTCAGCGGCCCTCCGTCACCCGTCGTGACGAACAGCTCGTCATCGTGACCGCCCGGACGAAACCCGAGCCAGTCGATCGTGTGGACGTGGCGGTCGCCGTTGCCCGGGTAGGCCAGGATGCGCCGCTGGAACGCCGGTGCACTGCCCACGACCTGGTACTCGTCCAGCCCGTTCATCCCGTCGAAATAGCTCGAAACGTAGAACCGCCCGTTCGACTGGAACCGCAGGTGAAACGCCATCGCGTTGACACCCCCGTGGCCGGCCACCGTTCCGTCGAAATCGAGAAAACGCCGTCGACGATCCGGACTGACCGCGCCATATCCGGATGCGCGACGACTCCCGGCTTTTCGTTCACGAAATCGCAAGTCCTGTTCATCCCTGGAACCGGCGCGTGTCACGCTAATCGAAGTCGAAAAGATGTCATGACGTTCACGCCTGCGCACCCGCGCGCTTCACCGAATAGAATCATGCTTCGATGAGCAGCGCCCCCTCGCATGACGGCGACCCGGCCTTCGCGCACGCCATGAAGGCGCTCGGCGCGTCCCCCGGCCTGATCGGCCCGGATCACCGCAGCGCGCTGGAGGAGCACGGCTTCACGATCTTCAGGGAAGTCATCGATCCGAACTGGCTCACGAGCCTGCGCGATGCGTTCGAGCGCATCCATCGGGAGGAAGGGGAACGCGCCGGCATCGAGGTGATGCAACTTCCCGGCGTGCGCCGTCTCGCCGACCTGGTCAACAAGACGCCGGCCGTCGACGGAATGTGGCAGCACCCGATGGTGCTGGCCGCCGCCCACTTTCTCATCGGCCGGCCGCTGAAGCTGCATTCGGTGAACGCGCATGACCCGCGGCCCGGTCACGGCGCGCAAAGGCTGCATCGGGACACCAAGGTGCCGCGCGAAGACATGCGAACCTGCAACGTGGTCAACACGATGTGGATGCTCGACGACGTGACCCGGGACAACGGCGCCACGCGCGTGGTGCCGGCGACGCACGTCTTGCCCGAGGACCCGAAAGCGGCGCTCGATGATCCCGAGGCCGCTCATCCCGACGAGGTCTACCTGACAGGGCCGGCAGGCACCGTCGCCATGTTTCACGGGGATCTCTGGCACAGTTGTACGACGAACCGAAGCGCCCGCTCGCGGCGGATCTGTCACTGCGCGTTCATCGGTCGCGAGCTTCCGCAACAGACCGATCAGCGAGCGCACCTGCGCCCGGAGACCGCGCGTCGGCTGTCGCCCGCCGCGCGTTTTATCCTCGATGCGTGACGCGTGAGCCGACGAGCGCATAAGAATGACCTGCTTCGGCGTCCATTGGATTCAGGGGTGCCCCGAACGTCAGGCCGACTGGTGTTGCTGGCGGTAGCAGGTCTACCGTGGTTGTCGTGCGCGGATCGCGCCGGTCAGCCGCTCGCGGCGGGCCGTATCGGGCCGATGGTATAATCTGCTTGTCACGCCGAAGTTGCCATCCAACATGACGCATCGACAGCGCATGATCGACGTGCTGGAGGGGCGCATCCCGGACCGGGTGCCCATCGTGTGCCGCCTGGAGTTCTGGCATCGGGCGCATACGTCGGCAGGCACCCTGCCCGCGGAGGTCGCCGGCCTGACCGTCGAGGACACCGAGCACTACCTGGGCATGGGGCGATCGGCGCGCCTTCGCGGCGTCGTGAAGGAGCATCGCGAGGGCGTCACGGAAACGATCGAACAGGACGGCGACCGCGAGATCCGTACGCTCGATTGCGAAGGCCGGAGACTCATCGCGGTCGAGCAGTGCCTCGCGTCGCACCGCGCGTCCGGCATGCGCGGCCAGACGCTGCGGCATTTCCTGAACACGCCGGACGACTACCGCACGATGATCGAGATCTGGCGGCGCACGACGATATCGATCGACCACCACGCCTGCGCGCGCCTCGAGCGCGAGGTCGGTGACGACGGCATCGGCATGCTGATGCTGCCGCCGATCCCCGCCCACCGCATCATGCTCCTCGACGCCGGCTACGAGCAGTTCTACTTCCACACCGCCGACATGCCCGACCTCGTCGACGAGTTGCAGCAGGTGATGGAGCAGCGCTACGAAGCGTTCTGGGCCGACGCCGCCCGATGCATCGCCCCCCTCGTCCTCCACGGCGCCAACTGGAACGCGCAGATGACGCCGCCGCCCGTGTTCGAGCAGCGTTTCCTGCCCTACCTGCGCCGCTTCGCCGCCGCGATGCACGACGCCGGCAAGCGCTGCGCGTTTCACAGCGACGGCGACATGAGCGGCCTGCTCGATCTCGCCCTGCAGTCCGACTACGACGTCGCCGACTGCGTCGCGTGCGCGCCGCTCGTGCCCTTGAGCCTCGAGCAGATCCGCCGTGCCTGGGGCGACCGCATCGTCGTCTGGGGCGGCTTTCCGGCGACGGTGCTCGACGACGGCTTCTCCGACGCCGAGTTCGAGCAGTTCCTCGATTCGTTCGCCAACCAGATCTCGGACGGGCACCGCATGATCGTGGGCGTCTCCGACGCCGTGATGCCCACCGCTCTCTGGCCCCGGATCAAGGCGCTGGCGCACCGCGTCAACCTCGTGCGCCCTGTCACGACGTGACTTGCGGCACGCTCAGTGTGCCGCGGCGCACGATGATCCGACCACGGCCAACGCGTCTTCGATATCCACGGAAGGATAGACCAGCACCGCACCGGATGGGTACGCCCGAGCCGCATCGCCGCTCATCAGCGCATCCCTGCCGGGTTGAACGTTCGTCAGCGCGACGTGCCGCGCCCGGCACCGCGCAAAGACGCTCTGCATGTCCATCATCTGCGACTGCCCGAAATCCAGGCCGCGCAGCGCGGGGATTTCGAGCATGGCGTCGATCAGGTGCTCGCCGTTTCCGCAGAAATGAATCGATCCCCCGCCAAGGGCCTCGAGCAGCCGGGCGTCGTGCGGGCGCACCTGCTCCGCGTACATCCCGGGTGAGATCATGATGGCCGTGTCGTTGCGGATCAGCAGCCGCCCGGGAAGCACGTATCCGTGCTGCGTGCTGGCGGTCGGGTCGAGACGATCGACGGCGAGCGCGCGATAGCACTCGGCGACCTGGATCACCGTCGTCGTGACACGATCAAGCAACGTTTCGACGAGTTGCGGCGACTCGTAAAGATCGATGAACAATTCCGAGCCGCGCAACTGCTCAGCGACGTCGATCGGTCCCTGCAGGTCTGGCAGCGACACCTGGATTCGGTCCGCGCATCCGAACTGCATGAGCTTGCGGCGATACAGCTCGAGCGTGTCACGTGAGATGCTCATGACCCCGCCGCGCTCGAGGTCGACATCGCCGCCCCGCGCGATCGCTTCGAGGTCTGCGTCATCGCGGAGTGGCTCCACCCACGGGTAGTTGTCGCCATGCATCTGCCAGCTTGCGCCAAGCAGCGAGGCGATCTGGATCGTCCCGTGGTCGTTGCGAATCGCGAGCGGGCTGTCGTCACCGATGACCAGCCCGGGCACGACGTAGTCGAGCAGCTGGTTCTGCATCATGGCGACAGGATCGTGAAACGCGACGGAATAGGGATAGCGTTCGAACGCGCTCCACGGCGGCGGGACCGTCCAGTGCTTCGGAAACGGCGCGCGTGCGACGAGAGGAGGATGATCGATCGGTTCGAACGCCAGCGCCGACCGGTACCGTGCGTCACGATCCCGGCAGCGATGGTCGTCAAGATGCTCGGCGATCAGCTCGAGCAGGCCGTCGAGCCGGGTTTCGCAGGGCGCGGAGGGCGCGGAAGGTTTCATGCTCGAGGCTCGCGTAGATCGTGGTGGATACCCAGGATCTTAGCGAAGCTCGCTCACGCGATCTCGTCGAGCGAGACGGCCCGGCTGCCTTCGGCCAGCGAGCGCCGGCCCGCGTTGACCGCGGCCACCGCTTCGACCATGTCGTCGAGCGAGTCATCCACCTCGCCCGTGCGGACCATCTCCCTGACAAGATCGAGGATCCGCGCCGCCCCGGATGGAAAGGTCCAGTCGTTGATGTTGTTTTCCGCGAGGATCGCGCCCTGCGGGCCGTACGCCGTCATGTGCATCGAGCAGTGATAGTGCGCGCCGCCGTTCTGAATCACGACACCGCTCCGGGGGCGGTCTTCACGGTCGCCCCAGGAAAGATGCGTGACGCCCATCTCGCCCGGCCCCATTGCGCGCACGTGCGCGATGCCGTTCCCGAACACGGCCTGCGCGAGACTGACCGAGTGAATCTGCCCGGCAATGTGGCCGCTGAGGCCGCGGATCGTGGCGCAGTCCACCGGGCCGACGTCAGGCAGGCGGACCCGGAACTGCTTCGCGGCCGGAAGATGGCGCAGGATCGACGCGCTGAAGACCGGCGCCCCGTGCTGCCGGCCGAGGTCGAGGATGCGCCGCGCATCGGTAACCTCGTTGGCGAGCGGCTTGTCGACGAACGTGACCACGCCACGCTCCAGGCCGGGGGTGGCCAGCGCGAGGTGGTCGCTGCCGTCCTCGTTGCAGTCGGCGATGAAGACCAGGTCGACGCCCTCGCTGACCTGGTCGAACGTGTCGCAGACGCGCGGACGATCGTCCAGCACGGCCGAGATGTTCTCGGCGGCGTCCCGGTGCACGTCCCAGACGTTGACGATCCTGAAGCCGCCGACCGTCTCGACCGTCATCTGTCGAGGGTCGGCGCAGAAACCGTAAAAGTAGTAGTGAACCGCGCCGTTCTGCCACGAGTACGGCGGATCGTCCTCCACGGGAACCGGCACCTGCAGCTTCAGCGGATCGTGCCCGGACATCAGCGCGGCGTAGTACATGCCGTGCGTGTCACAGCGGATGATGCCGACCTTGATCGGATCACTCATGACGGGTCGACAACTCCCGGCGCCGAGGCGCCGTAACGTTCAGAACCACGGATGAACACGGATGAACACGGATAGATACAGATCAGCATGCACCGCTATTGCCCGGCTGTTCGAACATGAAACATCGTCATGTGACGTCCCGGAAGCGACCCGGAGAGCGTGACGACACCGCGCGCGCCCTTCGCCACGGACGTCCGCGCGCCCTCCGGAGTGACCTGGTCCACGTCCAGCTTCGCATCCTTCGGAAGCTCGTAACGGCCCGGATCGAAATCCGCCCGGTACGACAGCTCGTCGCCGTGGGCGTTGACGATGAAGACACCGAGCTCACGGTCGGCGGCGCGAAACACGCCGCTGCGCACCGCCGGAAACGTGCCGCCCCGTTTGTATTGCATTTGCGGCATCGGATCGGGCCCGGCAAACGTCAGTGTGCGCATGAGCCGTCCGTATGCGAGGAACTTCAGGGCGTCGGACTGCTTGTAGTACCCCAGCACGCGCGACAGGAAGTCGAACATGCCCTGTTGCTGAGGGTTCTCGAACGACAGGCTCGCGTCCCGCGGCTTCAGCCGGATGCGCCCGATCTGGGCGCCCTGCACGAACAGCCACGCGGCCTCGATGTAGAAGCCGTCTTCGTCGTACATCTTCTCGAATCGTCGGCGCCATCCCACGCCCGTCATCATCTCCGTGCCGTAGCGCTTGACGTAGTCCTGGTACACGGCGGCGAAGATGGGCTCGTGATTCTCCGGCCACAGCGTGACCGTGAGAGTGCCGTCGATGACGTCGATCACGTTCTCGGTGCTGTTCTCGCCGGTGATGATCGTTTCGGGGTCGCGGGCCTTGGCCGCGTTGAAGCAGCCCTCCACGGTCTGATGCATGCCGGTCGTGATGGCGTCGCCGCCTGCGGCCGAATGACCGTGCGGCGACCAGTAGCACGGCAGGCCCGCCCCCTGCATGACGTCGAGATAGAAGCCGCCGACGTGTTCGCGCTTCACCATCTCGTCACAGGTTTCGCGCATGCGCTGCTGCCACCAGTTCGAGCTCGTACACATCTGCCACGACGTCTCGCTACCCCAGGTGCGCTTCACCCCGAAGAGATCCCGCACGACGTGCGGCCTGGCCTCGCGCGCGAGCGGCGAATTCTCGTCCGGGCCCTGGTCGAAGATTTCGAGCGCCACGTACGGGCATACCATGCCGCCCTCCCGGCGCAGCTTCCGGGTCTGCTCGGTGAAGGTCTTCAGGGCGCCGAGCGTCGGGTAGTTGCCGTCGTGGATATTCATCGGCGGCAGGTTGCGCCATCGTCCCTGGTGGTAGAAGCGGTGGCTGCCGAACGGCACGTCGTACGTCGTCAGGTCCGGGTGCAGCTCTTTCCATCCATACCATTTGGCCGCCAGCGGCATGTCCGCCCACTTGAGGAACTGCCGGAAGTGATCGGCGGCGATCACCATGTTCTCCTCCATCGAATGCGTGCCTTCGGCGCTATCGGCGATCGTGGTGTAGAAGACGAACGGTGATTCCTTGTACCACCGTGGCACGTCCGAACGGGTCAGCAGCGGTCCCTTGCGACACCAGGACTGCTTCACCGCCCAGGCGCGATAGATCTGCGCCGCGTCCCACCAGTCACCGACGAACGGGCCGACGACGACGTCGTAGGGCAGCTCGTAGTCCTCCTCGGCGAACGTGATGTTGGGCGGGAAGTGACCGGGTCGCCACGCGATCTGCTTCGGCGTATTGGCAATCCGCATGTGCATCAGGTTCGGCGTCGGATCGTGCGTGGCCAGGTAGATGCCGTGACCGCCGGACTTGTCGTACAGCGCCTGGAACTGCATGTTGAAATCGACGGGGTAGTACGCGCCGCGCGTGTTGAAACCGACGCCGAACCCCGTGGGCGCGTTGAACGGATCCTCGACGAGGCCGCCGTGCTCGCGCGGGTAGATGTAGACGTTGTCGGTCGGGTCGCCGATCGGCGCCAGGAGCAGGAGCGGGAACCGGACGCGCTCGATGCCGAACCGCGTGCCGGGGTTGAGGACCTTGATCCGCCAATACGACATCGGGTCGTCCTCGCGCAGGGTCACGGTCACCTCGACGTCCACGAGATGGCTGTTGCCGCGAACCGGAATCCGGTGCCAGTTCAATCGCACCCTGACCTGCCCCGGCTCCTTCTCATGCCGCCAGGAGACCGACTGCGCCTCGTCCGAGCCGATCGAGAAGGCGTCGGAGGCCATCTCGTCCATGATGCCCATGAGGCTGCCCTTCGTCTTCCCGCGCTCGTCGCGGCCGCTGCCGCGAAGATCGGGCGTCATCCGAAGCTCGAACAGGTCCCGGGTCCCGATGCCCTCGGGCGCGACGAGGTAGTCCTGCTTCTCGCGCACGCCGTAGAGCCGATCGAGCCGGAAGCCCTGCCTGCTCTTCATGAAGGCGAGACCGATCCGCCGGTTCGCCAGGACGATCTGATCGTCGCGCTCCTCGACGTCGATCGGATTCGAGTGCGACTCGAAGAACCGCGTCGTCCACTCGGTGTCATGCGCGCCCGATTCCACCACGGGCACGCCGTGCTCGGGCGCCTCGGCCTTCACATGCTTGACGATGGTCTGCTCGGTGAGCGGGCGGTTGTACACGCGCACGTTGTCGACCAGCCCCTTGAACTGCGGGCTGCCCGCGTCTCCGGGGGAACCGATGGCGAAGGTGCCGCCCGTCTTGTAATCGTCGACCTCCGAGCGCCTGCTTCCGACCATGCGCCCGTTGATCCAGAGGCTCATGCGCTCGCCGTCGAACGAGGCGGCGACGTGCTGCCAGCGGTTCAGCACCAGGTGCTCCTTGAGGTGGTTGCCGCCGTGACCGATGTAGAAAAAGCAAAGCTCGGTGTTGTACCAGGACATGAGGAAGCTGCGCAACCCCTCGCCGAGCAACCCCGCCTCGCCTCTTGCCTTGCGCGTCGGCATGATCCACGCCTCGAACGCGACCGGCCCCTCGACGGGAAGCTTCCGGGCTGCAGTGCAGTCGACGTAGCCGCCATCACCGTCGAGGCGCAGCGCGAAGCCCGAGCCCTGCTTCATCCATCCGGCGCCGTGCAGTCGCGCCGTGTAGCCGTGACCGGTGGCATCCCGGGCCTCGTCGCCCTTTCCTTCGTCGAAGCGCCATTCCGCCAGGAGTCCATCAGGGGCCTGCGCGAGTGCCGACAGCGACATGGCGCATAGCAGCACGCAGGCCGGCAGTAGCTCGTAGGTGGTGGTCATGAGCGTGTCCCGAGGAGTGATTCGAAGATAAGGGGCCTTGCCGGCGGTGGCCGGGGTCGAGCGCAGCGGTCCCCCGGCAGGGGTCAGGATATCGAGCCCGACGACTCCCACTGAGGTCCGGCGACTTCCTGCCGATAGTTCATGAAGTGGAGGGCAGTTCAGAGTAGAGCCTTTCCGAAACAGTTTCCGCGAATGAAGGTCTCGGCCTCCTGAAGGCCCGGGCGCGTGCATCTGAAACCTGGCGACTTCAGCTACGGGCCTCGCTCGACGGTCACCCGGACCGGGCCAGTCAAATCCAGCGGGATCGCCAGCGAGCCGTCGCGCTCTTCGATCGTCGTCGTCTCGGCGCCGATGCCCACGCGGAACGGGGCGCCCACGCCGATGTCGCGCGGATTCATCCCGCCATCGGTGAGCACGCCGTCGCGCTTGTCGGGATAGCTGGTGCCGACGAACATGTCCAGCACGACCCGTCCCCGTCCGTTGACCAGGATCGACAGCGCGTCGTGATCGTAGTGCAGGACGCAGACGTTGACGGCGCCGTCGTGCTCGAGGCGCACGGGCATCGGCTCGATGACCGCCGATTCGTTCTCGGAGAACGCCAGTCGAGTGCGCACGCCGTCCGAATCGACCGTGCTGAGAAAGTCGTTGGGCACGGCCACGCCGCGAGCGTCGAACTTGTGCACCATGTGCAGCCGGTCGTCCCCCTCCCAGCCGTACACGCCGTCGTTCATCGTGACGATGCGCTGGCGGCCGCGCACGAGCCCGCTGCGGATCTCCTCGAAGGTCATGGGGTACTGCCGAGCCGCGAGCGAAGGCCCGGTGAGCCGGAGGCGCTCGAGGTAGTAGACGAAGAGCTGGCCCCAGGACAGCTTCTCGAGCATGTCGAGGTAGATCTCCTTCTCGCTCGAGAACGGCCCCTGGGCCAGCGCGGTGACGCTCGGCGCCAGGTGCACGTGCGGGCCGGCGACCACCTCCTGGTCGAAGATCATGTACCGCTCGTTCGCGATCGACCGGGTGATCATGGTGTTGTTGGCGATCACCACGCCGCCCTTGTCGCGGATCCTGCGGGCGAACTCGATCATCGAAGGCTGCGACAGCAGCAGCACCGACCCCCTCCTGCGCGAGATCGTCTTCGTCTTCGGATCGATCTCGGCCGAATGCCCGTCCCAGCGCCCGTCGTAGGTCCACTGGCCCTGGTAGCCGGCGAAGAAGCCGTCCATGAACGCTCCGTCCATGCCCATGTCGTCCATCATCACGTCCACGCTGCGCATCAGCGCATCGTGAAAGCTGTTTCCGGGCGTCGGGTAGTAGATCCACCACGTCCAGCCTTCGTTCTGGCGCTGCGACGTGACATAGGGCACGTTCGCCATCCACTGGGCATGACTGCCGTCGGCCAGGATCACCTTCGAATCGGCGAATCGATTCGGGTCGTTCGTCATGAAGAGGCTGTGGGCCACGTGGAACATGACCTTGCGGCCCGGATACCTCCGTTTGAACACCGCCGCCTGGTCCGTAAGCAGCTGCATCTCGCGTGGATAGTCGATGAACTCGATGCCCTCTACCGACAGTTCAGGGTCGTCGAACGCGCGGCCGAGGCTGTGGATGATCGCGTACTTGATGGCCCGGTGCTCGAGAAACGACTCGTCGGGGACCTGGCGCCGATTCATCGGACCGAACGTGATGAACCCCGGCGCGCCGTCCACGGTGCCGATGCGTCCTTCGACGTGGCGAAAGGCATTGATGAAGTCGTAGTAGTCGCCTGTGCCCGTCGGGTAGACGGCCCACTCGAGGGTGTATGACTTGCCGGGCCCGAGCGCGAAGCGCTCCGTGCCGACGCCCGCCGCTTCGGACTCCGCGTACAGCACGCACTGGACGACCAGCACGTCGTCGACGGGCGCGATGCCGATGCCCGTTCGGTCATCGACGACGAAGACGCTGGGGCTGAAGACCTCGACCGCGCCCGAGTGGGACATGCGCCGGCGCCCCTCGAAGCCGGCCAGCAACGACCGCTTCACCTGTCCCGGCGCGACGTTCATCTCGTTGTAGATCAGCAGGCCCAGGTCGGCTTCGGTACGGTTCGTATAGGTGTCCCGGACGCGCACGTGCGTCGGATGGACGTCCACCCGACGATGCACGTCGTAGAACGCGCCGCCGGCCCTGACCTCGTGGCGTCCGGCGCCGACATGGCGCACGACGGCCTTCCATTTCGCTTCGCCCTTGCCGCCGGCTCCGAGATGGTTGAACTCACCGTTCGGCCAGGAGACCCGCGTACGGAAGGGATACCGCACACCCTTGATCGTGACGTTGAAACCGCCCGAGTCGTCCATTGCGAACCCGTACGGCGTGGGTTCGCGTTGCGGCGGCAGCGGCGCCACCACTTCCTCCGCCGGCGACGCCAGCGCAGGTTCCGGACGCGGGTGGCTGAACGACACCTCCTCCGTCGGCCACGCGCGCTGACCGTCGCGAAGCGTTGCGCGGAGCACGTATGCACCGGCCTCCAGCCCGCCCGTGGCGATCCTGACCTCCGCGACGCCGGAGTCGGGGACGGGATCGACGACAGCGCGCTGCAGCACGTTCTGCGGTTCCCGCTTATCGTGCAGCGCCACCTCCAGCACACCCGTGCCCCGGAACGGCTGAAGTCCGCGGTAGCCGGCCTCCACGGTCACCTGCCCGCGACCCGGATAGGGATACGTCGTCACCTTCAGGCGCCGGAACCAGGTGGAATCGAATCCGTAGTCCCCGGCCTCGGCCTTGAAGTGGGCCACGACCTCGTCAGCCTTCAGCGCCCGGTCGTACACGCGCACCGCGTCGATCATCCCGTTGAAACGCGGCAGGTCAGGTCGCCCCTTCGTGCCCAGGAGAAACTGCCCGGACGGAGAATAGCTTCGGTACCGGGACGGCTCGCTGCCGACGAGGCGGCCGTTGACCCACATCCGCAACGTCGCGCCGTCGAACGTCCCGACGACGTGATTCCATCCGCGAAGCGTCAGCTTGCCGCGCAGGTTGTTGTTGCCGTTCCCGATGTACCAGTAGCAAAGCTCGGCGTTGTAGTACGTCAGGACGAAGCTGCTCATGCTCTCGCCGATGAGCACCGCCTCGCCGTGGCCCTTGAGCATCGGCCGGACCCATGCCTCCACCGTCACGGGACCGGTGACGCCCATCGTCCCGCATTCCACGTAGTCGTCGAGCCCGTCGAGACGCACGGCGCCGCCCTTTCCGTCGCGCACCCACGTCGCACCATGCAGGCGCGCGTCGCGGCCTCGGCCACTCGCGTCCGCAGCGATGTCACCGCGGCCTTCGTCGAATCGCCAGAACGCGACTGGTCCGGGCAGGTCCGAGCCGCGTCCGACCGCGGGCATGAAAGACAGCAACAGCAAGGGGATCAGCAGATGGGTTGTTCTCATCCGTAGAGCCAGTCCAGGTCGAAGGTGGCGAGCTTCAGGTCCATGCGGGTGCGGCCGAGTCGGCCGGGGTGCTCCATGCTGTCGTATGGCGAGGCTTCGTAGGTCATCACGACGCGGTCCCGGCTCGTCACGATGACCGCCGGGTTCGTGAACTCCCATTGCGGATCGTTCTCGAGGTCCCGCATCTTCGTCCAGGTCCGCCCGTCGTCCTTCGAGATGCCGAGCGACAGCGGCGAACGCACGCCGTAGTGATCGAATCGCGGATCGTACGGGCTGTCGTTCCAGATCAGCAGCAGGTCGCCGGTCTGCGGAATGCGCCGCAGACCCGGACACGATTCGGGTGCCGGCAGCCCTGTGGTCTGCGCATTCGACCACGTGCGGCCTTCGTCCTCCGAAATCGATTCGAACACGCTTCCGAGCTGGGTGCGCATCACCATGAGCAGCCTGCCGTCCGCCAGCTGCTCCACCTTCGGCTCCATGGTCCCGCGCATGGGCAGGTACACGTACTGGTCGCACTCGTCCCAGGTGCGGCCCCCGTCGTCGCTGGTGAAGCATCCGGCGACGCTGGTGTCGGTGGGCGCCAGCGTCGCACCGTCCTCCTGGAGCGCGTTGCCTTCCATGTGACAGACGGGCACCAGGATGCGCCCGCTGGCGAGCTGTCGCAGGTCGCCCTGCGACCCGGTCAGGTGCGGCGACCGGCTGAAGATGGTCACGGGCTCGTCGAACGTCCTGCACTCGTCGCGGCTTCGGCACACGTATCCCGAGATGCACCTCGGCTCGTCCTTCACGAAGCGGTGGTACATCTCGTATCGATAGAGGATGTCACCGTCGGAAAGCCGAAGCAGACCCGGCGCGTACGCCGCGGTCTCATCCGGCCCGGGCTTCAGGAACGTCATCTGCTCGCCCCAGGTCATCCCCCCGTCGCGAGAGACCTGCGCGATCAGATCGGAGGGCGCGTCGTCGCCTGCGGGCTGATCGAGCGGACTGTCGTAGGCCAGCATCCTGGCCATGAAGATGCTGCCGTCGGCCAGCTCGATCAGGTCGGCGCCGCCGTTGCGCGGGTGCTGCTCGCTCCCCCTGGCAATCGTGAGGATTTGCGGGTCGTCTTTCGCCATGGATGCGGTTCAGGGCCCCCGATCAGGAGCGTGGACGGCCCCGGCACCAGGACTGGTCCACTGGCCTATTTCAGGTCCGAGACAGCGTACTTACTGTCCGGAGGCTTGACAACACCTTGAACACCCGTATGATGTGCTGGTCTAAAAAAAGGGTGTTGGTATGGTGAAATCCTCGCGCGAGGCAATCGGGACAGGCGTAAACAGCCACGAGCCAGTGGCTGTCGCCGTCACGAGGACCCTGCGCGGGCGTATCGCCGATGGGGTCTACCGCCCACACGAGTACCTGCCGTCCGAGCGAAAGCTGGCAGCCGATCTTCGAACGAGCCGGGTGACCGTCGCCGGCGCCCTGCGCGACCTGGAGCGCGAAGGGCTGGTTGAACGGACCCCGGGACGCGGGACGCGGGTCCTCCCCGTCGTGGAGCGCCAGGATCGTCCCGGCATCGGTCTGCTGCACGGCGAGCATTTCCACATGGAGCAGGTCGCCTCGCAGGACTCGCTCCGCACGCTCCAAGGGGCACGGGACGCGCTCGACGAAGCGGGTTACCGGTATGAGACGATCAGCGTTCCGAGCGAACACGACCTGTCTGACCGCAACCGGATGGATTCGATCGGGGCATTCCTCTATATCGACAACTGCTACGCCCGCCCGCAGCACCTGGTCGACCTGCAGCAGAACGGCGTCCCCGTCGTCGTCGCCAAGCTCGAAAACGACCTGGATCTTTGCGCCACCTGGATCGACCACCGCAAGCCGATGCTCGAAGCGGTCCGCACCTTCGTCCGCCTCGGCCATGACCGGATCGCGTTCGTCGGGCGAGAGTCCGACTACGGCATCCACGGTGAAGCGCGGGAGGGCTACCTTGCCGGCCTGCGCGAAGCCGGGCTCGGCGCCGACGAGTCGCTCGTCGCGGTATGTCGCAAGACCGACGCCCTCTCGGGGTATTTCGCGACCCGGTCGCTGCTGCGCCTGCCGGCGCCACCGACCGCGATCGCCGTGGCCCGCGACGCGATCGCCGAGGGCGTCTGCCGCGCCGCCGAGGAGGAGGGCCTGGTGCTGGGGCACCACCTTTCGGTCATTGGATTCGACGACACGACATGGCCGGAGGGGAGAAAGTTTCTTACGACCTTCCGCGAGCCCTGCTACGAGATGGGCGCCGCCGCGGCGCGCATGCTCGTCGAACGCATCGTCCAGGGACCGGCGCCGCTCAGGCGTCGGGAGTTCTCGACGTCGTTCGTGCTGCGCCGTACCGCCGGTCCCTGCTTCAGCACGGACCGGCCCGCGCTCTCACTGGCCGGCGCGGGGCCGGCACTCCGGGAGCGGGTGACGTAAGCCGCATCCACCTGACCTGATCAATGAGCCGTCGGAAAGCGTTTCCGATAGTGGATTCGAGTTTGAGCGTCCCAAGAGAATCGAGGACAACCCACGAAGGAAAGGAGCCCGAGAAATGAAGACCCGCAACCTGATCCGGACCCTGACGATCGCCGTTCTGTTCATCTGCACGTCGATGGCATCCGCCACCCATGTCATCCTCGAATCGTCGCAGTTCAACAACAAGTACGAGGGCGACGTGCACCCGGCGCCGAACTACACGGACCCGGGAACCGCGTTCCACCAGCTACCCACCAGCGACGGGGACATCCTGACTTTCAGTGCCCCCACCGGCGGCCCGACGTGGGATGCGACCAACTGGAACGGCACCGTCGGCACCGGCTTCACGATCGAGTTCCGGGCCAGGCTCAGTGATCGACCGGGCCGCGTCGAGGGCACGGCCGGCACGTTCGCGGTGCTATTCGGTGACGGATCCATCGGCGACATCTTCTCGGTCGGCCTTTCGGAGGTCTGGGTCGGCGTCGGCGCCACCTCGTACGCGTTCGACGCGACCGACGATTTCCACGACTACCGCATCGCCGTCGGCGGCACCGGCAACTCGGTCGAGTTCTTCCGGGACCAGGAGCTGTTCCACACGTGGGCGAACGGAGGCAACTTCGCCGGGAACGTCCTGGCGTTCGGCAGCGGCGGCGGCGCCTTCGGCAACGAGAACGTCGAGCTGGACTACTTCCGCTGGGACAACACGGGCGCGTACGGCATCCCGGAGCCGGCTTCGCTGAGCCTGCTCGCGCTTTCGGGTCTCGCCCTGCTGCGCCGCCGGCGCTAGGGCGTTAGAATCGACTGTTGACGGCAGCCCGTCCGTGACGCCATGGCGGCGTCACGGGCGGGTTGTCGCGCAGAGAGGCCAGACATGCGGCAACACCTCCCCGCCCCCCCATTGGAAAGGAGGGACCTTCCGCATCCGCCTTCCGGGCGCGCCGCTTTTACGCTCATCGAGCTGCTCGTCGTCATCTCCATCATCGCCCTGCTCATCGCGATGCTCATGCCGGGAATCAAGCGCGCCCGTGAGGCGGCTCGTGCCGTGGAATGCATGTCGAACCTGCGATCGCTCGGCGTCGCCCACCAGGTCTACGCCGACGAATCGAACGGCAAGCTCATCGGCGACAACACGCTGGCCGACTGGCCACTCATGGCCAACCCGCTGTTCGGCTACAGCTACAACGTCGATGCGCAAGGCAGGGTCACGCAGGGCGATCACCATGCCGGCTTCGGTCGTGATTACATGCGATGCCCGACGCAGCAGCCGGACTGCTACGCCACTTACGGCGGCAACTACCTCGGGAAGGCCTACGGCTACCGCGACGGCTACGGTCTCGTCGCCGGCCGGCTCAACGACATGCAGAGCAACTGGGGCATCACCTCGGATTCGGCCAACCGCGACTGGTCAGGCCTGGGCCACACCAACGTGCGCTTCGTCATCCTCAACCACGTGGCCCACGGCGCCTGGAACCTGGACAACGACTGGGACGGCGACGGCATCCTCGATTCGAGAGACAGCGAATGGCTCGGCTTCGGCCCCTACAACGGCTGGGGCCCCTTCCACCTCGGGAACACGGGCAACTGGCTCTTCGCCGACGGCCACGTGGATCCGGTGAGAATCCGCGACTGGGCGGATAACACCGACGGCCTGCTGACACCTTCGGAGTGGGATGACTGGCGGCTGCCGTAACGCGATGGCGCAATGCCGGAATTAGATTCTTACGGTGCAACTTCTCGTCACGGTGACGAGAAGTCGAAGGTCGAAGGTCCAGAGTCCAAAGTCCAAAGTCCAAAGTCGAAGGCGGGACTGTCGATGCCCCACC
>NYZC01000059.1 GCA_002686995.1 Phycisphaeraceae bacterium
GCTCTGTCTCAGAACTCTGCCGCGGGCCCAAGACCGAGCGAATCGTCCGTTGGCAAGGAGGCCGAAGCAGGCGATGACTCTGTGCATCGTCGATGGAGGCCGACGCCGCCAACGGGCGATGCAGCCGGTCGACGCCAGGCAGAGTTTTGAGACAGAGCCTAATCCGAATTCCCGAGCCCGCCCTCATCCCCGGGTACGGGTACATTCACAGGTACCTCTCCGCCCCATGTACCATGTCCTTGCCGGAACCATGCAAAGGAACCCCCCGTGAAAGAACGAAACCTCAGCCCCCAGAAGATGTTCAACGGCTTCGCGTCGGAGCACACGCCGCAGTGCGCCTTCGACGGGAACTTCGAGTCGTGGAAGCAGAAGACGCACCCGCGGGTCATGGCCACGCTCGGCGACTTCCCCGGATCGGTCGATCCGGAGCCCGAGATGATCGCGGAGTGGGATCACGACGGCCTGCGCAAGCAGCGCTGGCTGATCGAGGTGGGGCCGCACGCCTCGGCGGCGTTCCAGATCAACTACCCGCCGGACCTGTCATCCGGAGAGAAACGGCCGACGATCTTCTGCTGGCACGGCCACGGCCAGTTCGGCAAGGAGGCGGTGATGGGCAACCCGGGTGGCGCGGAGCAGGACGCCGAGATCGAGCGCTTCAACTACGACTACGGGCACCGCATGGCGCAGGCGGGCTTCGTCACCTACGCGATCGACTGGATGGGCGTCGGGCAGCGCAACGACCGGAACAAGCCCAACCATCTGAACATGGTGTCGCGCGACTACTGCAACATCTATTACCTGCACGCGACGATGCTCGGCATGACGTCGATCTCGATCAACCTCGCCCACGGCCGCGCGGCGACCGATTTCGCGTGCACGCTGCCGCACGTCGATCCGGACCGGCTCGGCGTGATGGGGCTGAGCGGCGGCGGCACGATGACGACCTGGACCGCGATCTACGAGGATCGCTTCAAGGCAGCCGAGATCATCTGCTACAGCGACCTCTGGGCCGCGTTCGGCATTCGCGACCTCAATTACTGCGGCATGCAGGTCGCCCCCGGCCTGTTCAAGCTCGTCGACCTGCCCGATCTGCAGGGGCTGATCGCGCCGCGCCCGCTGCTCATCGACATCGGCGCGCACGACAACTGCTTCCGGGTCGACACGGCCATGGGCTGCTTCAGGCAGCTTGAGAAGATCTACGAGGCCGCCGGCGCGTCGGAGCACCTGGAGCTCGACCTGTTCCCGGGTCCGCATGCGTGGGGCGCGAACAAGTCGATGGCGTTCTTCACCCGGCACCTCGGGTCATGACGTGGGGCGTCGAAAGTCGGAAGGTCGAAAAGTTGAAAGTCGAAAGTCAAAAAGTCGGAAGGTCGGAAGGTCGGAAGTCGAAGAGCCCATTAGACTCTTCCGCCGTAAGTTCTTGCCGCGGTGGCGAGAAGTCGAAGCGCCAGGGTCGGAAGGTCGAAAGCGGAACTGTCGATACCCCACGGCGCTGCCCGGAGCCAGGTTCTTTCGACTTTCGACTTTCGACCTTCCGACTTTCCGACTTGCGGGCGAAGCCCGCATTGGGGAAGTCCAGATGAAGCTCGAGCAGCGCAATCATGACGAGTACTGGGAGCGCGGGTGGACGGTCGTGGAGGGGGTGTTCGATCCGCAGCGCGCCGAGGAGGTGGCGCAGACCGCGCTCGAGTTGTGGGAGCAGAACCTTCGCGAGGATGACCAGGGCTACACCGGCCAGGCGCTCGAAGACGGCACGGTCGTGCCGCGCAAGGTCGACGATCCGTTTCTGGCGCACCCGACGCTGCGCCGGTTCGTCCTCGACCCGACCCTGCGCGGCCTCATCGAGCTGCTCATCGGCGTGCCTCCACTGCTGTTCACCGACCAGATCTTCATGAAGCCGCCGCGGCACGGCGGACCGAAGCCCTACCACCAGGACAACGGCTACTTCCTCTGCCACCCCGACGACCAGGTCATCACCGCGTGGATCGCGCTCGACGACGTCGACGAGCACAACGGGTGCCTCCGGCATATCGACGGATCGCACAAGGGCCCGATCCTCGAGCACATCGCGCGGCCGAACGAACCCTACAATCTGGTCCCGCCCGCGGAGCTGATCAATCTCAACCATGAGTCCGTCGCGCCCGTCGGCAAGGGCGGCGTCGTCTTTCACCACAGCAAGACGCTGCACACGTCGCATCGCAACCACTCGGATCGCTGGCGGCGCGGCTACGCGACGCACTGGGCCGGCCCCGACGTGACCAGCGAGAACGACACGATCGACAAGGGGTACGGCAAGACGCACGCCGACCTCTACCAGGAGACGACGACAGCGGTCGGCGGGTGATCAACGCTCCCTGCGACGCGCTCCACATTCCGCACCGTCGAATACGCTCGCGTCGCGAGTATTGCTTGGTCGGATCGAGTCCCTACGATGCAACGACGGTTTACGCGACTCCGTTGACCTCGGACGCTCAACGGTGAGCACTCGTCGTCTCCATCAGGCTCATCTCATGGCGGAATCGAGTCCGAAGCCCAATGCCCGGAACGCGGATCGCTACCGAGCGCTGTTCGAAAACTCCGCCGACGCGATCCTCATCATCGAGAACGACCGGTTCATCGACTGCAACCAGGCTGCGGTCGACATGCTGGGCTACAAGAACCGCAACGCGCTGCTGCAGTGTCATCCTTCCGAGCTGTCGCCCGAGTACCAGCCGGACGGGAAACGTTCCTTCGACAAGGCGAACGAGATCCTGGCCGACATCGCCCACAGAGGAAGCCGGAGATTCGAGTGGGATCACGTCAAGGCGGACGGTTCGCTGCTTCCGGTCGAGATCTCCATGACCGCGATCCCCGCCACCGACGGCTACAGGGTGACGTGGAGCAGATTCTTCTCAACCTCGCGTCGAACGCCCGCGACGCGCTCCCGACCGGCGGCGTCATCAGGCTGAGCCTCTCCGAGACCCGGTCTTCCGAACAACCGTTCGCGCGGCTCGCGTTCAGCGACGACGGGGTCGGTATGGACGCACAGACGCTGGCCCAGGTATTCGTGCCGTTCTTTACGACCAAGGAGCTGGGCAGCGGGACGGGCCTCGGCATGTCGCTGGTGTACGAGCTGGTCAAGAAAGCGAACGCCCGGATCGACGCCCGCAGCGCACCCGGGCAAGGGACGACCGTCGAGGTGCTGTTTCCGATCGTCGAGGGCCACGTGGGCGAAACGACCGGTGCCGCGGGCGCGCAGGTCGGCGGCATCGACGAGGTCGTGGCGAAAGAGGACGCACGAATCCTGGTGGTCGAGGACGACATCCAGATTATGCGGTTGCTCAGCGATCTGCTGGATCGCGAAGGTTTCAGCGTGTGCCGGGCGAGCGACGGGATCAAGGCGCTCGAGATCCTCGAGATCGTGTCGCCCGATCTGATTCTCTGCGACGTGATCATGCCGCGAATGAGCGGACCGCAGATGGTCCGGGAAATGAACGCCCGAGGCATGCACGTGCCCGTCATCTTCATGTCCGGATACACGGACGACCGGTTGACGGCCCTGGACTTCGACCCGGTAAGCGTTTCGCTGGTGCGCAAGCCGTTCACTGCGGGCGTTCTGCTGGGGCGGGTCAGGCAGGCTCTGGCCTCGGAGCGATCCGGCCCTTCGAAACCGGCGGACGACGAAGGCCAAGACGCTGAAGTCGCGTGACCACGGTCGGAACCGAATCCGCGGCGTCGTGGTCGTCGCCCGATCTTCGCTTAACATTTCCCCATGACCGAGAACGACCTCACGTTCCACGTTTCGCCCGGGGGCGACGACGCCTGGTCGGGCCTGCCTGCAACGCCCGACGCGCCGCGCACGGACGGCCCTTTCGCCACGCTGCAGCGCGCCCGTGATGCGATTCGACAATACAGGCTCGAGTGCGGCGGGAAGCTGGACCGGCCGGTCACCATCCTCGTCCGCGGCGGTGAGTACGAAATGCACGCGCCGCTGCGACTGACCGGCGGCGATTCAGGCACCGAAGCGTGCCCCGTGACCTGGGCGTCGTATCCCGACGAGACGCCCGTGCTCAGCGGCGGCCGGACGATCGATCAATGGGAGCCGATGGACAACGGCCTCTTTCGCGCGTCGCTCCCGGAAGTGCGAAGCGGCGACTTGTGGTTCCGCCAGCTTTTCTGCGACGGCCGGCGCATGATCCGGGCGCGGTGCCCCAAGTTCGATCCCGCGAACCCGCGTTACGGCGGCTGGGCGTTCATCGAGAAGACCGTCGACACCGGTTTCGACGCCCTGGACGTCGAGCGCCGGCCGCTCGACAGGACGTGGCGGTTCCGGACCGACCCCGACGAATCGGGCGACGCCGGAAGGTGGTTCGATCCCGGCATGTCCGACAACGACTGGGAGACGCTCGTCACCGACCGGCACTGGTCTTTCCAGGGACACGCGGGCTACCACGGTGTCGGCTGGTACCGCCAGCAACTCACCCTGCCCGAAGGCTTCGACACGCGGCGTCACCTCTGGCTCGTCTTCGGAAGCGTCGACAAGGAAGCGGTCGTCTACATCGACGGCGAGAGGGTGTTCGAACACACCATGGCCTCGACGGGACTCGCCGCGGCGATGATCTGGAACACGCCGTTCCGGTTCGACGTCCGGCCGTGGCTGAAGCCCGGAACCCGACACCTCGTCGCCGTCCGCGTCGAAAGCACGTACGGCGGCGGCGGCATCTGGCAGCCGGTGTCCCTTGTCAGCGCGGAGGTCGACATGGACGTTCGGCATCTCAAGGGCAAGCCCGATGTGCCGATGTCGTTCTGCTACGAGGCCGACGCCTTTCCGCGCCGATGGGCGAAGCCGGAGCAGGCCGAGGTGTTCGTCATTCCCGGCAAATGCTGGATCAGCGACGCGATCCCGATTCGGCGCGTCGATCACGAGGCGTGCACGATCCACCTGAAACGGCCGGTCCGCCCGAACGCGCACACGCTGGGCAGCGCGACGCATCTCGACGCCGGCAACCGCTTCTACGTCGAGAACAACCTCGAGGACCTCACTGAAGAGTGCGAATGGTGCCTCGACGCCGAGCTGGGCGAACTCTACTTTCGCCCGCCCGGCGGCGACATCGACGCCGTCACCGTCACCGCGCCGACCACGTCACGCCTGGTCGAGATGATCGGCACCGCCGATCACCGCGTGCACCACGTCACGTTCCGCGGTCTCACCTTCACCCGTACGCAGGTCGACTGGCCCACGCGCGATTCACATTACAAGTCGCCGAACGCCGGACAGACCGTGCACATGACGTTCACGGAGAATTGCGGCATCGAGCAATGCGTGTTCGACGCCGTGGGGGGCGACGCGGTGCGCCTCCAGGGCGAGAACGCCTGCGACCGCGTGATCGGCAACCACATCCACGACGCCGGCGCGTACGGCATCTTCATCGGTGACCACAAGCCCGGCTACTGCCGCCACGATCCTTCGTCGGGCGACGTGCCCAGCCCGACCGAGTGGTTCCGCGACCGGTTCGACCGCGAGGCGATCGTCCAGGCATGGCCCGTGTCGCGCGATCACGTGATCCGCGACAACCGGATTCACGATGTCGGCGTCTTCGAGAAGCACGCCAACGGCATCGCGTTCTTCGGCGTCAGCGCGCCGGGCGTCGTCGTCAGCCACAACCTCGTCCACCACACGCCGCGCTTCGGCATCGGCCTGATGAGCGGGTTCGGCGACGTCACGATCGAGCACAACCGCATCCACCACACCGTGCTGGAGACCGCCGACGGCGGCGCCATCACCGCGAATCGCTGGTACATCTACGAGGAGCACCCCGAGCTTCGTGCCGGCATGATCATCCGTCACAACCTGGTCCACGACACCGTCGGCTGCGGCGCCTACGCGGTGAAGGCCGAGCCCGGCGGCGGCTCCGAGGCCGACGGTCGCATCTGGATGCCCTACTACAGCTGGGGCATCTACTTCGACAACGCGCCGATGAACGTGCGCGTGCACGGCAACATCTGCGCCCGCAACACGCTCGGCGGCATCATGATCAGCCACTTCGGCAACGACGTCGTCGTCGAGAACAACATCTTCGTCGACTCGAGCCGATCCCAGGCGTATTTCCTGCTGGGCGGCGAGATGTCGAACGTCGTGCTTCGCCGCAACATCATCAGCTACACGGCGGCCGACGCCGACTACCTGCGTCTGAACGTGATCGGCGAGACCGATCCCGTGAAGGTCATCGCCGAGCACGACCGCCAGCTCTACCACCTGCCGGAAGGCACCCGCCTCACGTTCAGCGGCCTGCCCGGCGAAGCGGTCGAGCGCGTCGGCATGTCAGTGAACGCGGAGCAGACGACGTTCGAGGCCTGGCGCGCCATGGGCTTTGACGCGAACTCGATCTTCGCCGATCCGAAGTTCGTCGATCCCGCGAACGACGATTATCGACTGCAGCCTGATTCGCCCGCGTTCGACCTCGGGTTCGAGCCGATCGAGACGGATGGGATCGGGCCGAGGGCGTAGGGCACGGGTTTCGGGTTTCGGCCTCCGTAGTCTGGCGACTTCGGCTGCGCGCTCAGGCTTCGAGAATCCCCGACCGCAGCGCCGGACCGATCCACTGCACGCAGCGTGGCGGCGCTTCCGCGTAGTTGTAAAACCCGATCATGTCGGCACCGTTCTCGGCGACCGCCCTGCTCGCGTCGATCATCTTCTGCTCGGTCGTGATCGGGTCGCCCATGCCGGGGCTGGTGAACCCCATTCGAAGCGCAGTCATCAGCTTCTGGTGCGGTTGCAGCGCCGCGCGCGCCGACGCGGTGACCTCCGCGACGCGCTGCGCCGATGCGCCGTACGCGCCCGCCATCACGATGTCGATGGCCGGTTTCGCCGACCCGATCAGCGTGACGCCGTGCGAGTGCGCCTCGCCGTGCAGCGCCTCGAGCAGCGCCTTCTCGGCCCGGGCATAGTGCGCCTCGAGTTCGGTCAGGGCCGGATGGCGCTCCTGGAACTGCTCGATCGTTCCGGGAAGATCGACCGGCACGTCCGGCGCCGCTTCGAAGTAACGCAAGAGATGCGACTGGATCGCCGAACGCAGTGACTGCACGTCCACGCCGGACGCCTCGGCCTGCTGCACGTCCGCGTCGTTGAAGCTCAGGTCGAGCAGGCTCATCTCCAGCGGGCGCAGATGCGTGCCGCACCGCTCGTGATGATGGCCACTGACCCAGGTGCCGCCGTGAGCCCGATTGCGGTAATTGGGCGCCTCCAGCAGCAGCGACTCGAACGGGTAGTGCGACGCGAGATCGCGCACCAGCCCCTGCGCCAGCGCGATCGACGCCGGATGCGCCGGGGACAGCGCGTGCGGATGGCGGTCGCCGAACGCGTTGGCGATCGTCGCCTCGGGATGGAGCAGACCCAGGCGCGTGTTGTGCAGCAGCACGGTCCACGACACCATCTTCAGGCCCGCGCCGATCGCGGCGTCGCAGATGTCCCGGATCCAGTCGCGCTGACGGCTCATCTCCGCGATCTTCGGCCGGATCGGCCCTTCCGCGTAGCAGCTTTCGTCAGGATGAAAGTAGACGACGCCGTCCTCGAGCAGGTGCACCCTGCGCTTCGGATTGTGCGCGTAGAAGAAGTACCCGGCGTGATAGCTCGTCGCGACGGCCAGGTGCGTCAGCCCCAGGTCGCGCGCGCGGCGCACCAGGTCGTCGAGACCTTCGTCCTGAAAATCCCATGGAAAGCAGAACATCATCGCGGATTCAAGCATGCTCAGGTTCCTGCGAATCGCGTGGTCAAGGGATCTTGAACCACGGATGAACACGGATGGACACGGATCGGAAGAGTCGAAGAGTCGAAGAGTCGACACGACCACATTTTTCGAATCAGATGATCCGCGATCAGACCAGATGTCTCTGAAGAGAGCGCTGCGCCCAAATCCAGAGTCTATCCCATCCGTGTTCATCCGTATCCATCTGTGGTTCCGATCCGAATCACTCTCGCGGCTCGATCGGCACCGCGTATCGCTGCAGCGCTTCCCGGTCGAGCTCGACGCCGAGGCCCGGTGCGTCCGGCACGATCAGCGCGCCGTCCTCGAAACGGATCGGATCGACGATCAGGTCATCCTCGCGCAGAAGGTGGCCGATGATGTCGCTCGGCAGCGCGCATCCGGCCGCGGCCGCGGCGTGAACGCTGCTCATATCCCGAACGCCGAGATCCATCCCGGTACCGCGCCATGTCGGACAGCCCGCCTGCCGGGCCAGCGTCGCCCACGCCACGAACGGATGGAGCGGTCCGAGCAGGTTGTAAGCGTCCGCCGCGTCCGCCTTGAGCGCGGCAAGAAGCTGGTGGATGGAGGTCAGGTGCAGCGCCAGCGTCTGCGGAATGCGCTTCCGCAGCGCCGCGTAGTCGTCGAACCGGTCCTGGGGCAGCGGGCTCTCGAACGTGACCCGATCGAACTTCTCCAGGGATCGCGACACCGCGATCGTCCCGTCGACATCCTCGAACCGCTCGTTGGGGTCGAGCACGATCGTGAACTGCGGCGCGACCTCGCGCACGGCGCCGACGCGTTCCGCGATCGGGTCGCCCCGCCTGCACTTCATCTTCATCCCGTGAAAGCCGAGCTCCCTTCCCCACGCCGCGCGGGCCGCTGTGTCCTCGGGCGTGCCGCGCCCCATCCAGAAATCGATCGGCACCGCGTCGATCCGCTTGCCGCCGAGCAGGTGGTGCACGGGCACGCCCAGGTGGCGGCCGAGCAGGTCGAACCACGCCATCTCGAACGCTTCGTAGATGATGTAGGACCCGTAATCCTCACCGTGCGGCAGCGGCAGGTCGCCCACCGGCAGTTCGGCGAGCGTGCGCCCGATGATGAGATCCGCGGACCGCCTGAGGGGGCCGTAAAGGTCACCCCGCCGCGGTTCGCCGAGTCCGGTCAGGCCGTTGTCGGCAACGAGCTCGATGATCCACTTGGGGAAGTCCCAGAAGTTGGCCGATCGCCCCGTCACCGGATCCGGCGCGCACAGCTTGTCGTCCACGCCCTCGGAATGCACGGCCCGCGGCTTCATCGGCACGATGAGCTTGTGGATACGGACGTCAACGATCTTCATGGATGTAGCTTATCCCGTCGTGAGCGCGGTTGAGAGAACCACGGATCCGCCACAGGCGGACGGATCGACACGGATGAATGCTGGCGAACCGCGCGGCGTCAGCCCGCGGGTCGAATGCCATGACGGCCTCATTCAGCCGATGCGGTTGACACGCGACGAACGA
>NYZC01000060.1 GCA_002686995.1 Phycisphaeraceae bacterium
CAGTCGGTCGACGTACTGCTCGGCGATCCGATGCTGCCCGGCCATCGTCGACGCCCCGCGGTACTCGTCGGCGACCCGCTGAAACTGGTAGTCCAGGGCGTCCGTCGCCTCCGAGAGGAGCGCCTCGAAACGTGCCGCGCCGTCGGCCTGCTCGAGCAGCGATGCCGGATCGAGACCGTCCGGAAGGATCGACACCGCGACGTCGAGCTCGCCGCCGAGGAACACCTCGACTGCCCGGTCCGCCGCCTTCTGCCCCGCCTCGTCGGCGTCGAAGACCAGCACGACTTTTTCAGAGAACCGGCGCAGGACGCCGACGTGCTGGGTCGTCAGGGCCGTGCCGAGCGTGGCCACGACGTGGCTCAGCCCGTGCTGGTGGCACGCGATCACGTCGGTGTACCCCTCGACGATCACCGCGCAGCGCCGCTTGCCGATCTCGTTGCGGGCCAGGTGCAGGCCGTACAGGGTGGCCGACTTGTTGAACAGCGCCGACTCCGGGCTGTTGAGGTACTTGGCCTCCTCGCGGTCCGATGGTGTCTGCCGGGGCAGGATGCGGCCGCCGAACGCGATGGGCCGGCCAAGCCCGTCGAAGATCGGAAACATGAGCCGATGACGGAACCGGTCGATGTCCCCCGATCCGCTCTGGCGACCGTGGATCAGCCCCGCGGACCGAAACGACCGCGGGTCCCATCGATTCGCGGCCACGTCCTGCGCCAGGTCGTCCCATGCATCCGGCGCGCAACCAAGCTGGAACTGCTCGACCATCTCGGGGCTGATGCCGCGCTGCTCGACGTACGCCCGCGCCGTCGCGCCCTGAGGGCGCCCCAGCGTCGCCCGGAACCAGCCCAGCGCATGCTCGGTCGCCTCGGACATCCGCTGGCGATCATTCGGCTGATCGCCGGATTCGCGCCCGCGCCGCTCCAGCGTGATCCCGGCGCGCTCCGCGAGAAAACGGAGCGCCTCCGGAAAGGTCATCTTGTGGTAGTTGATCATCCAGTCGAACGCGCCGCCGCCAGCACCGCACGCGAAGCACTTGTAGATCTGCTTCGTCGGCGAGACGGTCATCGACGGATTGCTGTCGTCGTGGAACGGGCAGAGGGCGACGAACTCGCGCCCTTTCGGCTGAATACGAATCTGCTGACCGATCAGCTCGACGATGTCGGTCGCCTGCCGGACCTGGTGAATCTGATCGCCTGACTGCATGGGTCAGTCACTCGACCGCGCGGGGACGAGACGGGCCTGGATGACGGATGAGATGACCGGTGCCGGGAAAACCGGTGCGGCTACGCGCCGGCGGCGCCGGCCTGATCGTCGCTGCTCTGCTGATTGTAGACGTACTTGCGCTTCGCGGGCTTGACCACCAGCCCCATCCTGATCGCCTTCGTCGAGACCTTGATGCGCTGCGGCACGCCGTCGACCAGTGCGGTGACGGTCTGAATGTTGGGCCGGAACTTGCGGCGGGTCTTGCCGGTGACTTTCGTGCCGACGCCGCCGAGGTATTTGGCCTTGCCGCGATGGGTGTAGGTGTTGCCGGCGGAGGTTCGGCGACCGGTGAACTTGCAGACTCTTGACATGGCGCACCTCTGAATCCGAGGGGTTCCGGGGTTCCGGCCTGTTGCCGTCGAAGTCGGACAGTGTACGAAGGACCGCATCGCTTGACAAGGGGCGAGGGGCGAGGGGCGAGGGGCGGGTGAAGGTATGACGCGACCGACGACGTTGGACCGATAATCTTTTCGGCCTGTAAGACACTTGTGGCACATCGTTTAAGAGCGCCTAGCGGGGGTCGAAAAACTTCTTGAAACGGCGCTTGACGTTTGGCATCTATTAAGGTAAAATTTACCTAACAATTTTGTCTTGATTCTTTCAAGATCCACGATGGCAGTGGTCGAAAGACAACCCGGTACGAGGCCGCGAGACTCAATATCTTGCGGCACTGGAGTGATGGACCCCCAACCCCTGCCAACCACGTGGAGAGAACCCAGCCATGTCGATTCCCCTGATCAAGCTCGGACCTGGTGGCGATTTCGTCCGGGCCTACCACGCACAGGGCAACCGCCTCGTCGCCTCGGACGAGGCCGCCGGGGGGGCGACGGTGCACGAGGATCGGGAGGGTGCCGGGAGCCCCGGCTACTCGGGCGAATGGGCACCGCCGGACCATCGGGAGAGTCCGGAGAGTCGGGATGGCTCGGAAGCCATGCTGACGATCCCTCTGCGCCTGGCGGCGCGTCGGGCCACCGCGCCGGCAGCCCCACGTCAGGACGACACGTACGAGCATGTCGCCCCCGACCCGCCGACCCCGGTCTATCGACCCGGCCTCGCCGACGTTCTGGCTGCCGTGGGCGGCGCGCTCATGCGTCTTGCCCGGGCGGCGCAGGCTCAGCATCCCTGCGGGCCGGCCATCGCGGGCGTCCCGTCCGGTGCACTCGAGGGCGGCCACACGGACTATCTGAACGATCCGCACCACGCCGGGCCCGGCGGCTTCGACCGTACGGACGTCGAGCTGGCCGTGGTCTCGCGCCTGCTCCCGCGGCGGCAGCCGGCCACCCTGCAGAGCGTGCCACAGAACAAGGAAACCGGTCATGAACCTGACGCCCAAGCAGCTTCACATCCTCAGGCGCATTCGCGACCTGCGTCTGGCGACGGGCTGTTCGCCCACGATGCAGGAGCTGGCCGACGAGCTGGAGGTCAGCAAGGTCACCGTATTCGAGCACGTCGAAGCACTGATCAAAAAAGGCGCGCTCTTGCGGCAGCCGAACAAGGCACGCTCTTTGGAGGTGAGCCCCGGCATTGACCTGCCCGACGAGCAGCGCGACACCAGGCTTCCGCTGCTGGGCATGATCGCCGCCGGTCATCCGATCGAGGCGATCGAAGATCGGCAATACATCGATCTCGAGGAGCTTTTCTCCGCATCCGGCAGCCGGGATCGCAACACCTTCGTCCTGCGGGTCCAGGGCGATTCGATGATCGAGGAGCAGATTCGCGAAGGGGACTACGTGATCGTCCAGCAGCGCAACACCGCCCGCAACGGCGAGACGGTGGTTGCCCTGCTCGAGGACGGGGAGGCCACCCTCAAGAAGTTCTACCGCGAGCAGGGCCGGGTCCGCCTCCAGCCCGCCAATCCCGCCTACGAACCGATCATCGTCGACGACTGCCAGGTCCAGGGCGTGGTGATCGGCGTCATCCGGATGTATTGAAAAGGCTGACGCGGGCATGATTCAGATTGCTCCAGATTGCGCCAGATTGCGCCAGAGAGGGTGGCAGGGGTCGAGCGCAGCGAGCCCCCAGGGAGCTTGTGACCACTGAAAGGGACGCACGCGAGAGCACCGAAACGGCCCAGCGCCGGTCCAAAACAGTTCTGAGTGTTCGACCCCAGGCACCCCCTCCGGGAATGCCCCCCAGTCCCTGCCCGCCTCCACGGGTGGCACATCCACACGCACGCTGGTAACATGCGGGGCTGTCGTCGTCCGCATGGCCGTGAAGGCCCCGCGGCGGCCCGATCCCCCGGTCACACAGACGCGAGGATGACCGCCATGTACGCCATCATTCAGGACAGCGGAACCCAGATCAAGGTCGAGGAAGGGGACGTCATCCGCGTCGCCCACCGCGATCTCGATCCCGAGACGGCGACGATCACCTTCGACAGCGTCCTCATGGTGGGCCAGCAGGAAGGTTCCGACCCGAAGATCGGCAGCCCGCTCGTCGACGGCGCCTCCGTCACCGCCGACATCCTGTCGACCGACGAATCGGAGAAGTACACGATCGTCAAGTTCAAGCGCCGCAAGACCTACAAGCGGAAGAACGGCCATCGCCAGGGCTTCCTCAGGGTCAAGATCACCTCGATCCAGGCATAAGCCGCTGCTCCGCGACGCGGGTTCAGGGTTCAGGGTTCAGGGTTCAGGGTTCAGGGTTCAGGGTTCAGGGTTCAGGGTGATCGTATGCAGCAAGAGCGCGCTTCCGGACCGCGCTGCGGTGCTGCGGTATCCTGCTGAGCATTCGATTCGTCTCACAGGAGCAACCGGACATGGCACGCAGCAGGCTGGGCATCGGCATCATCGGCACGGGATGGGTCGCAGGGGCGCACGCCGCCAACTTCCTTCAGATCGACGGCTGCCGCATCGTGGCCGTCTGCTCGCGGCGCCGCTCGCGCGCCGCGCAGTTCCTGGCCGGGCACTCCATCGAGGACGCGGGCGCCTACGACGATCTCGACGCGTTCCTCGCGCATGACGGCCTCGACGTCGTCGTGATCTGCACGCCGCATCCGAATCACCCCGCAGAAACGATCGCCTCGGCCCGCGCCGGCAAGCACATCGTCATCGAAAAGCCCGTCGCGCTGAACCGCACCGATCTGAACAGCATGGTCCGCGCGGTCCGCAAGGCGAAGGTGCTGACGAGCGTCTGCTTCGAGCTGCGCTGGATCGGCCTGTTCAGGAACATCAAGGCCATGATGGCGCAGAAGCTGATCGGCAACGTCTACTACGGCGAATGCAGCTACTACCACGGCGTCGGACCGTGGTACGGACAGTACGGCTGGAACATCAAGAAGGACATGGCGGGCGACGCGCTGCTCACGGCCGGGTGCCACGCCCTGGACGGACTGATCTGGCTGATGGGCTCGCGCGTCACGGAGGTCGCAGCATTCAGCAACACGAGCCCGAAGAACCCGCTCAAGTACGAGTACGATCCCAACAGCGTCGCCATCCTCAAGTTCGACAACGGCTCGATCGGAAAGGTGTCGACGAGCATCGAATGCCGTCAGCCGTACCTGTTCCCCGTGCTGCTGCAGGGCGACAAGGGCACGATCTGGAACGACCAGATCTCGACGATCAGCTGGCCGGGCCTGCGCAAGGAATCCTGGGCGAGCGTCCCCACCGACCTGCCCGACTCGGGCGACGTCGCGGACCACCCCTACCTCGGCCAGCTCCAGTACTTCGTCGACTGCATCCGAACCGGCAAGCGCCCCCACAACGACCTCGAAGATGCCGCGCACACCCACGAGGTGATCTTCGCGATCAACGAGGCGATCAAGACCAGGAAAAACGTAAGGGTGCGGAAGTAGTCAGGGGGCGCGGACCCAGGAAAGCCCCCCTTTGATAAGGGGGGTTGGGGGGTATTCCATTGACGGACTTGGGTGCCGATGGATTGCCGCCAACAGCCCCATCCGCGCCCGCCTAGTAGTCCATCCGCAGTCCATCAGCAGTCTCCCTCCCTCGTGCCCCTGTTGATAACCTGTTGCAAACTCGCCGGCGCTCACACTCCCCCTGCCGGCTCCTCTCGAATAAACGCCAGCGGATTCGTCGTTTATGAAGATCGTCGTCGCGGCCGCGCCACCCGCCGCGCCACGCATCGTCGAAATCCTGCGCGGCAATCTGGAGATTTTGCGGTATCGTAAGGGCTCATGCGGCCGCGACGAGGGAACGTCACGAGAACACCACGGAAGGAGCCGGCGACATGTCCGCGACTCGGCATCGATCCATAGGCGCGATCCTGAGGGGCTGGTGGCACTGGGCGGCGATCGCCTGCATCGTCGGCGGTGTCGCAGCGGGACTGGTCGCCTATCAACTTGCGCAGCCGGTGTATCGCTGCACCGGTCGCATTGTGGTCCTCCCCGAAGCGGAGAACGGGGCGGCGGGGAGCGTGAGCGAAGCGAACCTGACGGCGCACCGCGCGCAGGTGGAGCGGCAGATGGCCGTCCTCACCAGCCACGACCTCATCACGACGGCGCTGGCCGCCGATGCGTGGAAGGGTTTCACGGTGCCGCCGCTCGACGCGTCGCGATTCTCGAATCACCTGGTCGTGCGCCGGCCCGAGGATCGGCGCACGCACATCGACGTCGCGTTCGACCATCTCGTCCCCGGCATCACGCACCTCGCCGTCACGACGCTCCTCGATGCCTACGAGAACGAGACGATCAGCCGCACCGCGGCGAAGCGCGCCGAGAAGATGCGCGAGCTCATCGCCGGGCAGAAATCGCAGCACCAGCAACTGGCCCGGCTCAACCGGGAGATGTCGAAGCTCGCGTCATCCGTCGGCCCGCTGCCCATCGACACGGCGCTGGCGCAGGCCACTGAGCGCTCCACCAGGCTCGCCGCGCTGCGCGACGGAGTCCGCCGCGCAGCCCATCTCACCTCCCTGGATAGCCCGGAACAGCCGATTGCTTCGTCCGCCCTCACCCCCATCGGCGAGGTGGACTCCCGCTTCGACCGATGGCTCCAGGAGCGCATGCGGATCGAGCGCGAGCTGACGCGCCTCGGTTCGCGAATGGGGCGCAACGCCCCGCCGGTCATCGCACTGCACCGCGATCTCGATCTCGTCACCGCAAAGATTCGCCGGTACGTCAGGGCCGGCGCGGAACAGGAGGACAGGAACGAAGCGCTGCGGGCCGCGGACCTCCAGGCACTTTCCGACCGCTACGAGGCGGCGCTGCGCCGCGCGGAAGGCGAGGCGGCGAAGCTCGGGACCACGCACGATCGCCTCAAGGCCTTGGTGCAGCAGAGCGGCGCCGTCCGCGCCCTCATCGAGCAGGCGAGCGCCGAAGCGAAGCGCGTCGAGCGCGAGCAGGACGCCGCGCCTTCGATCCAGGTCGCAAGTCGCGGGAGCGCGCCGACGACGCCGCACCGCGCCGCGGGCTGGCACTGGGTCGCGCTCGCGGCGTTCGGCGGCGGGCTGGTCGGCCTGCTGCCGGTGCTCCTCGTGGCGTCGATCGACGATCGAATGCTTCGACCCGACCAGGCGACGATCAATCCGACCGATGCGCCGCTGCTCGGCACCGTGCCGAAGATCGACGGTCGACGCGCAGATCACCGGCGCGCCGACCTGACCGCGCTGTGCATCCACGAGATTCGCGCCATGCTCCAGGTCACGGCGGAGTCCACGGGCGCCAAGGCATTCGCGATCACGAGCCCGGGGCCCGGCTCGGGCAAGACCAGCCTGACCGTCGGCCTGGCGTCTTCGCTCGCACTCTCCGGCACTCGGACGCTGCTGGTCGACTGCAACCTCGGAAGCCGCCTGCACCGGGATGTGTCGACCGGCGCGCCGGACGCGTCGGAACAGTCCGCAACGCCCGGCGAGGCGGGCCCCGCCCCGGAACCCCACGCAACCGGCGGCAGCCAGAGCCTCGACCAGGTGATGCTGGAGATGGGGTACCTCAGCGCCAACGACACCGAGCGATGCCTCGCGCTCGCCGATGCAAGCACCGGCATCCTCAGCATCCTCGCCGGGGCGCCGTGGCGGCGATGCGTGCTCGACACCAACATCCCGATGCTTTCGATCCTTCCGGCGTTCGGCGCCCAGCCGCGCGATATCGGAAAGATGTCGACTGCCTTCTTCAAGGACCTCGTCGCCCAGGTCCGCGAGGCTTACGACATCGTCCTGTTCGACACCGGCTCGATCCCGGGAAGCGTCGAGGCCCTGTTCGTCACCGGCGCGGCCGATGCAGTGATCGTCGTCGCCGGACGCGGCGAGACGCAGCGTCGCTTCGGTCGCACGCTGGCCCAGCTACGCATGATCGGCGCCCATGTCGCCGGCACGGTGTTCAACCGCGCATCCGACCGGAACCTGAACCTGAACGTGCCCGCGACCAAGGGCGCCGACGACGGAACTCGAACCGCGATGGACGACGTGCCGTCATCTGTGACGACCGGATCGGGGTTGCTTGCCGCCGCCGTGCAGTCCCAGGCGCACGTCATCGCGCCCCCGGCCGCGGATTCGCCGGACGTCCCGGAGTCCACCGAATTAGCGGAAACGGCAGAATCGGCGGAAACGGCGGACAAGCCGCCGGCCGCCACCGAAGCGCTGACACGCCTCGACGAGGAGATGCGCGAGGACGACGACCGGACGCCGACCCCTGCCGCGGTGACCCCGTTTGCCGGGGCGCGCCAGGAGCCCGACCCGGACGGGACCGAACTCGACGCCCAGATCCAGCGGCTGCTCGACGACGTGGCCCAGCGCGAGAGCGCCGCGCCCCCGAACGAAGGCGGCGCTGACGAACCCGACGGGCCGCTACCCGACCTTCCGTCGGCCGGGCCGCCGCACTGATACCCAGGCATGAAGCGAATCCGGGAGCGCGGACGCTGAAAAGAACCACGAATGAACACGAGTAACACAGCGCGGGTCTGGCCCGCAACCCACTTTGGAACGGGCCTCTCACGGAACGGAGGCACGGAGGGGAAACGCCGTGACACCGACGCGCCCCCATCGACCCTCTCCGTGTCCGCGCCTCCGTGAGAGGCGCGAAATCTACTGATTCGGACCGTTCAGATCCATATGCCAGGTGCACCATGAAAAACATCTCAGCACTCGTTCTTGTGGCCGCGCTGACCTCCACCACGCGCAGCATGGCCGAAGTCGACGCCACCACGCAGGCTGCATACGACGCGCCCCTGGCCTTCACCATCGACGGTCGCGTGCAGACCATCCAGGTGAAACCGGGCATGAAGGTCGAGGCCGGCCAGGTGATCGCACAGCTCGATGACCGGATCCACGTCGCGCAGATGGAGCTCGACCGCGCCGAGGCCGAAAGCGAAGTCGCGGTGCAGCTTGCCCGCGAGCGCGTCGTCGAGGCGGAGCTCGACGAGCATTGCGCCCGCCAGTCCCTCGGTCAGGGCACGCTCACGTCCAGCGCGTACGAGCACGCGGAGGCCCGCAAGCGCCTGGCGATGCTCGAAGCGGAACAGGCCGAGCAGGCGCTCACGCTGGCGCGCCGGCGGCTCCTGCTGAACCGCGCACGACATCACGAGTTCTCGCTCAAGGCGCCCGTGGCAGGCATGATCGAAAAGGTGCTCGTCCGACCCGGACAGGTCGTGCGACCCGGCCAACCGATTGTGCGCCTGATGCGAACCGACTCACTGCTGGTCGACGCTCCGGTGCCGACGCAGCGCACGACCGCACTCAAGCCGTCGGGCGCCGTCTGGGTCCGGGCGCGGCAGCCCGGCGCCGCGCCGATCAAGGGCCGCATCGTCCGCCTGTCCAGGGTGATCGATGCGAAGACCGACACGCGCGTCGTGCAGCTCGAGATCGACAACGAAGCGGGCATGCTCGTCGGGGCGCACGTCACGGTGAGCTTCCGGCCGTTCCCCAGCGCGGCCGGCCAGTAACCGGCGACCCGGCGCAGCGCATGCTGGCAAAGATCGAAGACCGGCGGTTATGCGACCGACCACGATCCTGACCCGACTGATTCGTCGCGACCCGGATCCCGCCGGGCGCGGGCTCGGCGCGCCGGCGCAGGCCGTCATCGATCGCGTCCTGATCGAACCGGAGGACCGGACCCGGTTCGACCGCGTGCGCGCCGCGCCGGTCCGTCCGGCGGGCCTCGCCGACTACGTCATCGCCGAGCCGGGGCAGAGCGCCGATCCGCTCGAAGTCTTCGACCGGCTGCACTGGGGCGGTCAGTTCATCTACATCACGCCGCGAATTCGAGACGCCGAGCACGTGATCGCCCGGTTTCGGGCGCGACCCGAATACCTGATCGACAGTCCGATCCAGTCGATCACCCGTCCGCGGGCCGGCTTCCGGCTGCACGGCCTGACGACCGACAGTCATTTCTTCGTCGCCCGCAAGATCGCCCTGGTACGAAGTGACCAGTGGTCGGATCGCTACACCTACGACGTCCGACTTGCGCCCGACCCGACGCGCTTCGGCCAATGCATCGTGCTGAAGCAGGTGCCGACATACGAAGGCGCCGTGGCTCGCCTCGCCGGACGCTATCCCTCGGCCGACCGCGCGCTCATCGAGAAAGGCGCGCGCAAGCTCGTCGACAAGGTGTTTCCGATCTTCCTGACGCGCGAAGCGGCGTTTCTCAAGATCCTGCAGAGCCGTCTTCCGCAGACGCTGAGCTGCCGGGTGCCCACGGTCATCGATCTTCAGAAGGACGATCGGGGCTTCGTTCGGGCCATGGCGCTGAACTGGCTGCGCCTGGGCGGGCCCGCGATGTCGCAGCTCGAGTTCGCGCGACAGAGCGCCACGCTCCTCCAGGCGCTGCACGAGAAGATCGGCGTCATCCACATGGACCTGCGGCTCGACAACTTCGTCGTCACCGAGCACGGCGTCGGGTTCGTGGACTTCGGTTCGGCCGCGTGCCTCGACGAGGATTTCGCCGACAGCCCGATGCTGCGGACACTGTTCAACGAGATGCTCTCGACGTCGCAGATCCAGCGCGACCTCGCCCGGTTCCGCGACAAGGGGCGGGTCACGTCCAGGCTGCTGCTTGACAGCTACCAGAAGATCGACAAGGCGATCGACCTCTTCTATCTCACGCTGCAGATCAACAACCCGCACATCAACCCTGACTTCCAGGACGTCGTGGATTATGACCCGCGCGGCGAGCACGCACGGCAGCTTGCCCGAATCTCTCGGAAGCTGCTGCGACCGGAAGATCCGTCACGGCCGGAGGTGAAATCGGTCCGCGATCTGGTGGAGCGGCTGGAGCGCGTGGGGTAGGCGCGCCGGGAAAGGGTGTCGACCAAATGACGCGCCACCATGAGCCTGCAGATCGCCGCGGTGCTACTCGTCCTGCTTGCCAAACCTGCAGTTCACGTGCTCGCCGAGCGCGATGACGGGCTCGATGTTGCCGTTGGCGGGCACGATATCGCCCACGTTGAGCACACCCCGCCCGCGCAGCGCATCGATGATCCGGTCCCCGAACGTCAGGATCTGCTCGACGGGAATGTCCTGGCAGAAGAACGTCGCCGGTACGCCGCAGAAGGCGCACATGCCGTCCGGCAGCGCCGCGGCCAGTTCCTCGACTTCATAGTTGGACATCGGGGCCGGCGTGCATCCGTCAAGCAGATCGAAGCCGGTGTCCTGCAACAAGGCGAAGTGCCCCTTGAAGTTGCCGTCGAGATGCGTGGAGACGAACTTCCCCTTCTCGTGCAGGATCGATGTCGCCTTCCGGTAGTACGGGACGCAGTGCTGCTTGTACATCGGCGGCGCGATCAGGTTCTCGTCCGCGTGGTCGGAGATGATCACGAGGCGCGCCGGCGCGTCTCCGGCGAGACGGATGACCTCCAGGTCCCGCGCTTCCTGCAGGGCAAGAAATCCTTCGACGGCATCGGGTTCGTCGGCCATCGCGTAGATCGCGCCTTCGAACCCCATGTACTCCTGTACGAGCTTGCCGAACGGTGAACGATAGACGACCAGGTCGCACTGCCCCAGGCCGTTCAGTTCCGCCAGCACGGATTCGACGCGGTCGTAGTGCGGCGTGTACACCTCGGATTCGATCGCGCAATCGAGAATCCTGAGATCCTCGATCGACTTGACGAAGTGCTCGCAGGGACACCAGCTCCCGTCGGCCGCTCGCTGATCACGGTGCACGAGGCATCCCCTGGGCGTGCGCAGCGTGATCAGCCTTTCCCACTCACGGTTCTCGACGACGCGCTCGACGCCGTTCGTGTACGACGTCTCGCACCAGTCGTAGACGTGTGCGTGGAAGCCCCAATCGAACGTGCGATGGAAATCCAGGAGCGTGAAGTCCTTGAACCGCTCGGGCATCGTGCCCGGGCACTCATGGATCGAGGAAGCATCCGGGATCAGCGCCCCGGGGCAGTACTCCGGCATTCGTCCCGGCTCGGTCCGATGATACGCGTACCAGTCGGTGAGGTCGGGAACGAACGGCATGGACGTCGGCCCCGCCCCCTCGAGAATCGAAAAGAAGATTTCACGATGTGACACGTCAGCGCTCCCGACACGCGGACGAGCGCGGACCCATCCGCGTCCGTTCGCAGTTCCGAAGACCTCGCCACCAAGACCAGATCAGACGCGGCAACCATAGCCCTGCAGCGGCTTCGTCGTGAAATACTGCCCGTCCTCGATACACGCCAGGGCGAACCCGCACTTGCGGCACAGCGCGATCTCGGCGGGGTTCTGCCAGCTGACGTTGCACCGCATGATCAGACACCCCTCGTCGCGCGCCACTTCGATCGCTGCGCAAAGCAATGCCGTCCCCACGCCCTGCCGCCGGTGCTCGGGCCTGACGAAACCGTGCTCGACGTACGCGATCAGCTCGTGTCCCAAAGGCCCGAAGTTCCGCGGGCCGATGTCGAGGTGCACCCCTCCGAGCACGCCGCCGGTGCTGGTCACGGCGCACGTCAGTCTGAAATACCACTGATCGCGGTCCTCGCGATGCTCCGGCAATGCCTGCCGCGAATCCGAAAGCTCGTCGGCGAAGAGCTCCTCGGCCTCCGCGGGCAGCACGTCATCGTTGCGGTAGGTCTCAATGCGGTAATCGGGGAGGCTGGCCATGGCCGCGCCCTTCGAGCAGGGTGATGCACTATTGTACGAACTCGAATCCTCGGCGGAGACATCGAAATGGACGATCTCGCATTCGCTTTTCTCGCCGCATGCATGACGCTCGCCGCATGCGGAGGACTGTTCTCCGCCACGGTCGTCGTCGCATCGAAGGATTCGCGGCACCCGGAGCGGGCCGACTTCGCCTGTGACGGCAGGGATGACCAGGTCGAAGTGCAGCAGGCGCTCGACGCCCTGCCCGACGCCGGCGGCAACGTGCAGTTGCTCGAGGGCACCTACGAGCTCAGCGGCTGCGTCGAAATCCCGCGCGACCGCGTCACGCTGCGCGGCGTGGGCCGAAGCACGGTGCTGCGACACGCGCCGACCGATTGGATCAAGCTGGCGGCCGACGCGCGCCAGGGCGAACGGTCCATCGAGGTGACGCAGCCCTCCCGGTTCCTCCCGGGTCAGCTCATCGGCATCACCGACGACCTCATCAACCCGCGCGTCGCGGACGACGCCGTCTACGCCTACTACAACAACTATTACATCAAGTCCCTGCTGCACCGGATCGAGGCCGTCGACGGCAGCAGCCTCGTCCTCGACCGCGAGCTGGATCAGGACGCAATCGCGGCCGAGAACGCCCGCATCGCCCCATGCTGGGTCATGGTCAAGGCTTACGGACGGCAGGGCGTCGAGCTCCGCGATTTCGAGATCGACTGCAACCGCGATCATGTCGCGCGCGTCTACGCGACCTATTCGACCTTTGATCCGCCCGAAGGCTATCCCGACGCGCCGGCACCGCCACCGCCGTCGATCTTCCCCCACGTACGCCACGGCGAGGAAATTCTTTCCGCCGTCTACATGGAGAACGCGCATCACGCCCGATGTCACGGCCTGTACGTGCGCGACGTCCCAAGCTCGGGCCTTTTCTTCGTGCAATGCGATCACGCCCTGATCGAGGGCAACACCATCATCGGCATCGGCCTCAAGGGCTACTGCAACGTCTTCGGCCGGAAATGCCGCATCCTCGGCAACGAGATCGCCGACTCCATCTACGAGGACGGCATCAACGTCTACGACGTGCCGGCGAGCGTCGCCGTCGTCGCCAACAACATCGTTCGCAACTGCCGGCGCGGATGTATCCTGATCAACCAGTCGCACAAGGCGGTCGTGACGGGCAACCACGTGCGCGGCGACGACACGACCGACGACCTGGGCGTCGGAATCGGCGTCACGTCGCGCGACGGGGTGATCACCGGCAACTTCGTCGAGCGTGCCGGCACCGCGATCACCTCCCACGCCCTCGGCGACTTTTGGGGCATCGAACGTCAGAACTATCCCATCAACATCAGCGGCAACACCATCCGCGACTGCTACACCGGCGTGCGCGTCCGCTACGCCCATCACACGTCGATCGTCGCCAACGCCATCAGCGACGTCCTCGGCCGGGCTGCCGTCATCTCGGTGGGCGATTCCGCCGCCGACGGCCTGCTCATCGCGAACAACCAGTTCATGAACGGCCGCCCCGCCAACCGCGCCGCCGTCTGGCTCAGCGGCGCCAACCACCTGGTCCACGGCAACCAGTTCAACGGCTTCGACGAGGGCGTGCGTCTCGAATCCACGGCCGCGAACTGCCAAGTGGAGGCCAACGGGTTCGTGGAGGTCGGGGAGGGCGTGGTGCGGGTGAGAGGGGCCGCGGAAGATCTTCCCGCCTGAGCGCGCCATGCCCCTGACTGCCCCGCCGCATCCTGCTTCCAGCGGACGCGCCGACCTCACGGAAACTCCATCCACAGGTGAAACCGCATTCCGCGGTCGAATCCGGGCAGCTCCGTGTTCAGCACGTGCTCGCACTGGGCGATCTTCTCTTGAACCATGTCGGCATCATAAGGATTGCCGTAGCAATAGTTGAATGCGAGTCGCGGATCGCGGTGAAGCATGGGCAGCGCGCGGCGCGCGTTGGCGATCTCGTCGATGACGGTCTTCTTCAGGACCTCCATGGAGAACCTGAAGCCGTCACGATCCAGGGGGTCGCGCCACAGGCGGTCGCGCGTGACCAGAAAGCGCGCCGTGTTCTCGACGGACGTGAGGTGGATGCCGGCCATGTCGCAGACGTCCAGCTCCATTCTCGCGCGCTCGGAGCTGCTCGAACCAAGGACCTCGCGAAGGATGCCGAGCCCCTCGCCCCAGCGGGCGCGGCAGCGGCCGATCAGATCGAGGAATCGCGCTTCGCCGTACGGCATCGCCATGAGCATCTGGTCGATGTAGCGCGGCGGCGCCGTCTTCGCCAGGAGCTCGCGGTCCTCCTCCGACAGGCCCTCGTGCGCGTCGCCGCGAAGCGTGCGGAAACGGGTGCTGAGGCCATAGTCGTCCTGGGGGTCGAAGATGAGTGGGTGGGCCGGCCCGAGATACATCGGACCGCGCATGTAATACGCCCGTTCGCCGCAGAGCATCGCCGAGTACGGAAGATCGTCCCAGGCGTCGCTGAAGGCCGACCAGCCCTCGACGAGCCGCGCGGCGCCGTCGTCGTCCACGCCGCAGTCGCGCCGCGCCATGCGACCCAGGACCTCGGCCGCGGTGTCCTTCGGGTTCCACGTCGCGTGGTACTGCACCTCTTCCGGCGGCGAGCCGTTCATGCCGTAGAAGCGCCACTGTCCGATGAATCCCGCCACCGGCTCCGCCGCCATCGCCCGCCAGCGGCCGTGCCAGCGATGGTGCACCGGCAGGTAGGGCATCGAGAAGTAGAGCGGCGTGGTGTTCGTCTCCACCTTCGCGTAGATGGGGCGCCCCCGATTCTGCAGGCGCCGCCGCTGTTCGGCGAAGACCGTGCTGCTCCCGATCGTCTTGATGTTGTAGTCGAACAGGTAGACGCCGTCGTCGTTGACCACGTCGTGGCTGCCCGTCGCGAAGTTCGCCATCACCGATACGTCGTCGGAGAGCTCTTCGATCCACTTCGCCTGCGCCCGATCGTCGGAACCCGACCAGACGAAGGCGCTGTACGGCCAGGCATAGAACGACTTGTGCCGGCCGGTTCCCCTGACGGCCGCGGCCGCGCGGTTCACGAGCGCCGCCACCTCCGTGGACGCGTCCCGATCGCGACATCGCGGACAGCTTGATCCGCCTTCGTAGTCGCCCTCCGGGCGCGTGAAGCAGTGCATGAACCCCTCGCCGCCCACGAGGCAGATCATGCCTGCGAGGTCGGGCGCCGCCGAATACAGGTTGGCGAGAGTCTGATCGCAGAAACGATGCACCGTGTCGCTGCCGCTGCACAGACAATGCTGCGCGACCGGCAGGTCGACGATCACGTCCGATGCGGCGCCCTTCACCTCGGGATGGGCCCGGAACACCTCGTGATCCTCGGCCAGGACGCGCAGGATGACGCAGAGATACAGATCGATGCCGCGCGCATTCGCACGGGCGCAGAGCCGGTTCAGCGAATCGATCCGCTCGTCGAAGTCCGGGGCGTTCAGCTCGGGGAGCACGTCGTTGCGGCAGAACTCGTACAGGTCGGTGAACAGGTGGACGCCGTTGCCCCCGAAGTGGGACATCAGGCCCAGGTACTCGTCGCTCAGCTGATCGGGGTCGGTGATGTCCTGGTCCGACTCGATGAAGATGCTGTTGGTCAGGCGCGGCGCGAACGTCGGTGACCGCTCGATGCGCCCGCGCGCCAGCCGCGGCGCCCCGCGATCCGCCATCAGGCGCTCGAGGTAGTGCGTCGCCTGCAGCAGGCCGCGCTCGTGCCCTGCTTCGATCGTGACCTGCTCGGAGCCGACATCGATCGTGAACGCCTCGTTCGCCGGATCCTGTCGATCGAAGTCGCGCCGCGCGGGATCCGCGTTCGTGCTCCGCCACCGGATCGAAGGCGCGGAATCGCCCGACCCTTCGAATTCGAGGTCGAGACAACGCGCGCAGAACGTCCGGAAGTCCTCCTCCAGGCAGGTCATCAGCGGACTGCCCGGCGTCTCGCGGACGAGCGCCCAAGCCTGGGAAACGGCGATCTCGCCATCCTTCGGCGCACCGTCGCCATGACGGCGGTAGCGAAAATGCTCGGCGTCGATGAAGCGTCGGACGGCGGCGATCTGTTCGTCGCGAGTCAAAGTGATCATTCCGCTTGGGGGATCGTGATGGCGAACGAGCGTGAGCGGCCGATCGTCGCGCGCTCGATCATCCGTCGTTCTTCTCCTCGATGCGAGATGAGGTGGCACTCACAGCAGCACGCTCTGCCCCGGATCGATCGACTGCGGCAGCGACGCCTCCTTCAGATCGTCGGGCTCGACCGCCGTGCGATGGGAGATCTCGATCTCCGCGTCGACCTCGCCGTCCGCGTTGCGCGGCACGGTGACCCCGTGCTGCTCGAGCCAGGCCGCGGCGCGCTGCGTCTGGCGCATGCGGCTCCACGAGGGACATTCCACGCAGCCCGGCCGGTCCTCATTCTTGATCGGCGCGAACTCTTCGGACCGCTCGGTCTCGTACACGACCGACGTCTCACAGAGGGGCAGCGCGTCGAACACGAACGTTTCGAGCTTGACCGCGTTCGGCTCGTCGGGCTCCACGAGCTCGCCGGTGTCGATGTCGACGCAGGGCACCTTCTTCTCTGCGCGGTGGTACGGCAGCGCGAAGCCGCCGGGCGCCTCGTTGAGCGACTCGACGAATTCACGCTGGATGACGTGCAGCGCGATCGATCCCGCGTTGAACCGCAGCTCGCCGTCCTCGCGCTGCTCGTGGGCGAGGTCGTCAGGCAGGTCGGAGTACTCGATGATCGTGATCCGACCGTCGACCATGCAGAAGTTGCCGAGCCGCTCCTTCGGATAAGTCTTGCGGATGACCTTCGAGGACATCTGCCCGCCGTCGAGCGCGTGCAGCCCCGTAAAGACGGGGTCGATCACCTTCACGATCGGGTTGTCGATCTGCGTGTAGCTGATCAGCTCGATGCCGCGGCGCTTCATGTCCGCCGTCGCGCCGCTCTCGTACAGCGCCATCAGCGAGCCGCCATGACCATTGGGTGACAGCGCCAGCCGGTCGGGCGCCGTAAGGAGCACCTTCCCGCTGTCCTTGTCGAATGCAGGCAGCATCGCCTGCGAAAAGAACATCAGGTTGCCGGGGTCGAGCCCGAAGTGCTTCTCGCGCTCGAACAGCTCCAGGGTCTGCTCATGGTTCTCCGTACTCGTCATCACGTACCACGGCACCTGGGCGTCGTACTTTCGCTGCACCTTGTCGATGTACTCGGCGAGGCAGCCGAACAGGCACAGGCCGCGCACCGGCGTCGCGGGAAAGCCGCCCTTGGGCCCCTTCCACCCAAGTCGGGTGCCCTGACCGCCCGCGACGGTGAACGCGGCGATTCGGCCGTCACGAATCAGCTGATCGCCGCGCTGCCGCGCCTCGGCGTACTTCCCCTCGAGATCCGGCGTCGGACGATTCGGGTACCACGGCGCGGGATCGATCTTCTCGGGCAGCCTGAACGTCGCCGTCTCGTGGCCGTGCTCGCGGATCAGCGCGGCGATTCCCGGCCAGTCCAGCTGCTCGACCTGCGACAGCAGGCGATCCCTGCCCTCGGCGTCGAGATGATCGTGGAATCGCAGCAGATGGTCCTGGCCAACGGCTTCGAGCGCGGCCCGGGCCTGGTTCAGCCGGTCGCCGCGCTGGATGGTTGACGCTACTGCCCGGTCTGCCACACGGCCCTCCCCACGAAAAACGGTCCCAGCCGCTCGATGTACTGCGAGGTCTGCACGGTTCGGCGCATGGTCTGAACGATCGCGGAAAGCGGAAACAGCTCGCGCCCGACCAGGCCGATCACGAAGTCGTTGTCGCAGCGGTCGAGCCCGTGGGCCGCGAGCCGGATGTCGTGAGCGTAGTCCGCCTCCCCGTAGCTTCGACCGATCGAGCCGTGCTCCATGAGGATCTTTCGCTGGTCGTCAGACGAAAGGTTCGCGAAGCTGCCGCGCCGCCGCAGCGGGTACCAGATCGCCCAGGGCCAATCCGGGTTGAGCACTGTCCGGCGCGGCCGCCGCAGCAGCACTTCGTCCAGGTCCGGCTCGTACCCGATCGAGTAGGTGCGCCCGAGCATCGTGAAATCCTGCTTCAGGGGCAGGCTCTCGAACGGCCCGTCGTTGAGCAGACGGCGCCAGGTCGTCACGAAGAATCCGGGATCCTCGTGCATCGCCAACACCCCGGCGCCGCGGGGATCGTTGAGGTCCTCGTACAGCACGGCGTCGATCGACGCACTCGCGAGCGCATCTTTCAGCGGTGATGTGTCCGGCACGTCGCCAAGGGCGAGAAACTGCATGAACAGCCGGCGATTGGAGCGCTGAGGCTCGCCGTCGCGGGGCGCCCCGCGCTCGCTGAGATCCGGTTTCGCTACGGTCGTTGTCATCGTGAGGAGAGTTTCAGGATGTGCAGGGAAAGTGTCAAGTGTCCCCGGGGCGAGCGCGATGAACAACGCGGATCGCGGGCCGCTGTCGTATGCGGGTGCAGGGCCATCCGCGTCACGCGGTCGCCAGGTACGCCACCACCGCCAGAGCGGCCGCCGCCGCGGTCTCGATACGCAGCACGTTCGCGCCCAGGCAGAGCGCCGCGCAGCCGGCTCGCCCCGCCAGATCGACCTCATCGTCGGTCCAGCCCCCCTCCGGGCCGACCAGCACCAGCACTCGACGTGCCGACTGCAGCCGGGACGCGATCTCGTCGCGCGCTGCGTTCGGCGCCGTCATCACGCGAAGATCATGACCCTCCCGCAGCACATCCTCGAACGGCGTCGTCGGCGACACCTTCAGCAGGTAGGCTCGACCGCACTGGCGGGCCGACTCGACTGCAATCTTCTCGAATCGCGCGTACCGCGTCGGTCTGGGATGAACCGTGCTGCGTTGGGTCCGCAACGGGATGAGGCGGGCCGCGCCAAGCTGGCTGGCCACGGCGACCAGGTCGTCGCCGCGCGGCCCCTTCGGAAGCGCGACCGCCAGGTCGATCGCGGGCACCGGAGCCGCCACGCGGCGCACCGATTCGAGCACGACACCCCCGCGACCGGCCATTCGGCCCGCGCCGACGCAGCCCGCGCCGTCGAACACCTCGACCGGATCACCCTCCCGCAGGCGCAGCACATCGCGCAGGTGATGGGCCTGCCCGCCGTCGAGGTCGACCTCAGGGTCTGATAACTCTTCCCGGCCCGCGATCTCGCTCAGGTCCCGCAGCCAGACCCGATATCGCGGGGGACGATCGTTCGACGTCCGTCCGGTCGGCCTGTCTGGAGTCTCATTCATCGCAGGTCGATAAAACCGTTAGCGCCACGCGCCTTCCCATCATGGCGGCGCCGGTGCGCCAACTCAACCCCACGGCCCGCGTGCGGAAAAACCGCGAGGGGGCGCCGTGTCGTGACCGAAGAGATGGGACAGCAGCCGGAAAACGACGCCGCCAGGGATCAGGCCATCACCGGTGCGCCGACGCCGGAGACCGGCCTCGATTCGGCCGATCCGGCCCCCCCGCCCGCCATGACCGACGCCCCCGATCACGCCGAACCGGGCACGCCGTCCGGACCCGACCCCGAGGCCGCGCTGGAGCAGGTCGACAAGCTCGTCGACGATGCCATCGAGCAGCTCGAAGGGTGCCTCGAATCCGACGGCCTGTCCTCGAGCACCTTCCAGACCGTCGAGGAGGTGCTTGCCGGGGTGGCGCCCGCGGAGACGGAGGCGCCGGAACCCTCCGAACCACCGCGGAGCGAGGCCGCGCCCACTGCGACGCCCCCGACGGACCAGGCCGCAGCCGACCCCGACCCGTCCGACCCCGAGGACGACGCGCTCGGAGCCTTCGAGAGCATCGACGAGATTCTGGCGGACCAGGACGATTCGCCGCCCGCGCCCGCACCCGCACCGGAGGCGGCCCCCGCAGATCCCAAACCCGCTGCGGCCGATATCGCGGCCGACTTGGAGCCGGACGAAGCCGCGGAAGTCGACGAAGAAATCCAAGGCGCGTTCGAGACGGTCGAGCAGCTTCTTGGATCGGAGCACGAAGCGCCCTGCGAAACCGAGGCGCCCCAACCGGCGGCCGCGAGCGAACCGGTCTCGCCGGCCAGCGCCGAGTCCGAACCAGCCGAAGCGCCCGACGACGACGCACTTGCGGGCGACTTTGAAACCGTCGAAGACCTGCTGGACGACGATGCGCCGTCCGCCGCGCCGGAGCCGGTGATCGACGAGCCGCCGATCACCAGCGCCGAGAAAGAGAGCCCACCGCCCGTCGAGGCCGAGGCGCCGAGCGACGAGGACATGGACGGCGCCTTCGAATCCGTCGACGACGTGCTCGAACCGGAAGTCGAATCGCAGCCCCGCATGCCCACTCCCGAAGAGGAGGCTGCCCGCATCGCGGAGCTTGACGAGATGCTCGCGGATGGCGCGAACAACGCCGTCGGCGGCGAGTTCGACACGCCGGAAGACGTGATGGCGGAGGAGCCGCCCGCCACCGAGCCCGAGCCGGTCGCAGCGCTCGCCAACGAATCGGAACCCGATCCGTCGGCGGAGCCCGCGCCGGCGACAGATGCGCTCGAATCCGAGACGGCGCCCGAGACGGAGCCCGAGCCGATCGCCGAGGTCGACGAATCCGTCGAAGCCTCGAAGCCCGAAGGCGAGACCACGCAGACCGAAGCGGCGGACGAGACCGACTCGGGCGAAGCCGATCAGAATCTCGACGCGCCGGGAACCGACCCGGACATCGAGGCGAAGGAGGCGGCGGACGCGCCCGAAGCTGAAAAGACGCCTCCGACGCTCGATCAGATCACGGCCCCGCCCGTCGCGACGGCGGACGAGCCGGAGGACCC
>NYZC01000061.1 GCA_002686995.1 Phycisphaeraceae bacterium
GTTCCGCTTTCGACCTTGGACCTTGGACCTTCGACTTCTCGTCGCCGTGACGAGAAGCCACACCGGAAGAATCTAACGCGGCCGAGCCGCAACATTCAGGAACCACGGATGGACTCGGATGGACACGGATGGGAGTTCGGGCCCGGACGCCTTCGGCGTCCGGGGCTCAAGACCGGTTTTTGCTCCTCCGGGCGCCGCGAGGCGTCCGGTCCGAAAAATCCGTGTTCATCCGTGTTCATCCGTGGTCATCCGTGGTCCTTCAACTTCTCGTCACCGTGACAAGAGTGAGGGGGGAAGAATCTATGGCGAATCGAGGTATCGGCTTCCGAATGTCGTCGGCGCGTGCTTCTGGAGTCTGACGACTTCAGCTACGGCGGGATCCTCGCCGAAGTCTGATCCATGCGGCGGCGCGCTGCGGTATCCTGCAGATTCGATGCCCGACCGCCCCAACATCGTCCTGATGATGTCCGACCAGCAGAAGGCATCCGCGACGAGCGTGTACGGCAACCCCCACGTACCGACGCCGTTCATGGCGGATATGGCGCGGGAAGGCATCGCTTTCGACGACGCATACGCCGCGAGCCCGATCAGCACGCCTTCGCGCGCCTCGATGATGACCGGCGTCCACCCGCTCGTGCACCAGGTCACGTGCCACCAGAACCGGGCGCCGTACAACCTTCCGCAACTGGCGGAGCTTCTGGCGCGGGCCGGTTACTACAACGTCGCCGCAGGCCACTACGAATCGACACGAAACCTGTCGCGCGGCTGGCACGATCACGTGAGCACTGATGATCGCGGACCGATCCATGAAGCAGCGAAGCGCTGGCACGCCGCCGGCCGTGGGGACGTCGGCTGGTCGTCGGGCTCGATCGACTGCACCGTCGAGCAGAGCGCCGACCACTTGTTGACCGACCGCGTCGAAATCATGCTCGATACGGTGCAGGCGGTGCGTGCCCCTTTCTTCCTTCACGTCCCGTACTCGCAGCCGCATCCTCCATACTTTGCTCCGCCACCGTACGACTCGATGATCGATCCGGACACGCTGCCGCTGCCGAGCATGGAAGGATCAATCCCCGGTGGCCGTCCCCGGTGGCAGGAGCAGTGCCTGGTCGAGTGTGCGACCGCGCAGGCTTCGGACGACGACATTCGAAATGTCGTCGCCGTGTACTACGGCATGATCGCGCTCGTCGATCTCCAGATGCGTCGCATCCACGAGAGCCTCGGCCGCCGCGGCCTGCTCGAGAACACATGGATCATCATCACCTCGGACCACGGCGACTACACCGGGGAGAAGGGACTGTTCACCAAGGGCGAATCGCTATACGAATGCCTGCTGCACGTGCCGCTGATCATCCGTCCGCCCGACGGTTTCGCGACCGAGCGCGGAAGACACGTCGACGGTCTCGTGAACCTGATCGACCTCTTTCCGACCATCGCGAATCTCGTCGGCGCCGAATGCCCGGATTACGTTCAAGGGCACGACCTGATCCAGTGGCTGTATGGCGGCGCACCGGCGCCGCTCCGTGATTGTGTGTTCAGCCAGGTCGGCAACTACCACGGCAACCTCAAGACGACGTTTCCAGGCGGCATCCCCGAGTCGGGCCGTCGCGCCTGCCTGGTTCAGGGCGCGCGCACCACTGCATTCAGCTTCATGCGCGATACCGACTGGGGTGACGAGGCCTACGACCTGCGGAACGATCCGCTGGAGCTGACCAATCTTCTGAACCCCGGTCGACCCACCCCGCCGGCCGGGATCGATGATCTGCGACGACGCGTCGACGCGTTCGAGGTCGAGTGCGTCGAACTGCGGGAGCGACTCGGCGTCATTGCCGGATTCCACGGATTTCACCCGTTGTGGTAGCATCCGGCCGCCGCCGGCGATCCGATTCGCCTGAGGTCGAGCCGCAGCCCTGGATCGGTACCGAGGAGGAACACACAGGAGGAAAAGGATGAAGAGATCCGTCGCGCCCGTGGTCGTCTGTCTGCTTGCCGCCGTCGTGTCGCCATGGCCGAATGCTTCGTCGGCCGTCATCGGCACCTCGGGATCGGTCACGCTGACGGCGGCGCCCTATCCAGCCCCGTCCGACGAAACGATCTTCGTCTTCGACGAACTGCAGAGCGTCCCGTTCGTCGGCACGCAGTCACTGAACTTCGGCGACATCGCGCCGGGCACGCTGGTCAACAGTCACTACCTCCAGTTCGATACGGCGTCGCCGACCGCGTTCGTCGGTCCCGGATCGGTGACCTTCGACGGCCCCCTTCTCGGCCTGGCCACGTCGACGGGCAACCTGACGGCGAACCTGGCACCCGACGCACCCGGCACATCTGACGACCACTTCGGGCTCGCGCTTTCGCTCGGCCCATACCCCTCGGGTGCCGATCCTGCGTTCCGAGGCCTCGGCTCCGCCGAGGACGATCTCATCATCGATCTTGGCAGCCATACGCTGCTTATCGATTCCCTGGAGATCGGATTGGCCAACCAGGTCGACGGCGTTCGCGTTTTTACCGCCATCCCCGAGCCGGGAGGTCTGCTGCTGCTTCTGGCCGGCGCCGGATCGTTTACTTCCCGCCGACCTGCAGTTCACAGGTAAACGGTTCCATGTCACGATGTGTCCGTACAATCGGAGCCTTTCCGACTGCGAGATCTCTCATTGCGCCGTCGATCGCTGATTCCCTTCTTCGCCTGCGGCGCCGTGTCGACGGCGGTCACGCTGGCCACCGTGTCCTGGCTGCTCCACGACGAGCGCCACCCCCCCGCTCACCGCGTCATCACCATGGCGATGAACGCCGGCGAGGATCCGGCGGGCGGTCCGACGTCGTGGGACACGATCCAGGAATCCCAGTTCCGGAACTACGCGCAGAAACAAGGATGGGCCGACGTCGCTTTCGTGATGCGGACCTTCGTCGGAAGCGACACCGAGAAGTACGTTGCGGCGCAGATCGCAGGGGCAGGGCCCGACATCGTCATCGCGTCGCGCGAGCAGCTTGCATTCTTCGACGACCAGGGGCTGATCGAACCGCTTGACGGCTATCTCGAGCAATGGTCCGACTACCAGGACGGGCAACTGGACCTCGAGGTTCTGGACGCTTGTCGCGGTCGGGGAGGCGAGGTGCTCGGGCTCCCGGTCTATGAGAATGCGCCCGGCGTATTCGCGGTGCGCCGCGACTGGCTGGACAAGCTGGGACGTGCACCGCCACGAACGTTCGACGAGGCCCGTGACTACTGGCGTGCCTGCACGTTCGAGGATCCCGACGGCAACGGCCGCCGTGACACCTATGGTTACGAGCTGACCATGGACAGCGACGGGGGACACTTGTACAGCCTCGCGCCATTTCTGTTCGCGGTCCGGGCCCCGTGGTACAGGCGTGACGAAGAGCGCGGTTATGTCGCAGCCTTCAACACCCCCGCGGCGGCGCGCGTGCTCGAATTCATCAGGGACTGCTACCGCGAAGGCCTGTTCGGCGACGACGTGATGGTCCGTCCGCCGGGCTCGGCGACCTATCGCTTCTTCGCGCGCCGGCGATCAGGCATGACCGGACCGGTCTTCGCCGACTGGTACCGGTCGGTGGCCGAACAGAACGGGATGATCGACCGCGTCCAGGTCGTACCGTTTCTCTGGCCCGACGACCAGGCGCGCCGCACGGACACCTACGGTGCCTGCACCTACCTGACGCGCTTGCGGTGCATGATGAAGGCCAGTCGGGACAAGCAGCTGAGCTGGCGCTACTTCGAGTACTTCTTCAGTCGTGAGTGGATGGGCCGGTCATTCGACCACCACAGCCAGCCCTATCTCCGGGGCGACCATCTCGGCCATTTCGGCCTCTATTCGACCGAGACGCCATGGCGGCCATTGCGCCGCGACGTGTCGACGCGGCAGCGAATCGATCCCAAGTTGGCGCGGCAGGTCGAGCAGGTCGACCCTTACGTCATCCGCGTGCCGCTGATGGCCTCCTGGCCGCGGGCCTCGTCGGCAATCTGCGAGGTGATCGTCGACTTTTACAACGACAGGTACCCGACGGCTGCCGAGGCTCTTGACGAGGCCGAGCGGCGGTTCGACGCGATCCTGAGAGGGCCATAGCACCGCCGATGCGCGCGATGAAACGTATCGTTGCTGTCCTGGTGATCTTCGGGATCACGTTCGCGATTCTGCTCCTGGCAACGCAGGCGCGCCGACGTGCGGCCGCGACGCGACGCTATGACCGCGCCGTCGCGGCTTACATGATGGCTGACGTCACCGAGGCACGACAACGCTTTCTCGACGTCGCCCGCGACTTCGAAGGACTCTCCGTCGCGGCGCTGGCCGAGCTGAAAGTCGCGTTCATGGCCTACGACGACGGCGCCGTGGTTGACGCGAAGGCGCAGTTCGAGCAGTTCCTGCAGCGCCACCCCGAGCCCGTCGTTCACACGCCGGAATCGCCGCGCCGCGATTACTTCGGCAACCTGCGGATCGTCGCCACCTATTTCCTGGGACGGATCGCGGAAGACCGCGGCGCGCCGGAAGCGGCGCGGGCCTGGTACGAGCGCACGCTCGAGGAGGTGGATCGCAATCCCGGGAACATCATCATCGCGAGCACCCGCGACCGGTTACGCCTTCTGGCTGACGCATCGGAGATGAAATGATCCGGGCGCCCGCTCAACCCATGCCTTCCCGCGCGGCGCTCGCCTGCCCCGGGCTATTTCAGTTTCTCAAGGGCGAGAGGGCAACGGGTATGGTGTTCGTCGCGATCGCGGCCGCCGCGGCGACGGCGCTCGTGCTGTTCCTGCTCGCCCCGGACGACCCCTTCGGACACAATCGCGTCAGGATCGCCATCGCGGCAATCGTCCTGTTCTGGTCCGCTGCCTTTTCCGCGCTCGACGCGCTGCAGTCTCCGGGCCGATCGTCGCTTTACCTGATTCTCCTTCCCGCGGTCGTGCTCTTTTCGATTTTCACGTACCTGCCCATCGCCTGGGCCGCGAGCCTCTCCTTTTACGACCACAGCGTAAGGACGCTCGTCGAAGGCGGCGCCCCGTTCGTCGGGCTCGACAACTTCACAAGGATGCTCGCGGACGAGCGCTTCCGGCTGGGCCTGCTCAACACGCTGAAATTCTTCGCGATCGGATTCCTGCTCGGCCAGCTCCCCGCGCCGACGCTCGCCTACCTGCTGCACGAGGTCCGCAACCGGAAGCTGCAGACCTTCTACAAGTGCGTCTGCTTCATGCCTTCGCTGTTCTCCTGGCCGATCATCGGCGTGATCTGGCTGTGGCTGCTCAAGCCCGACGGCCAGCTTGACGTGCTTGCGCGCCCGATCCTCGCCCTTGGCGGCGCTTCGGACATCGCCTGGCTGGGCAACCCGTCGACGGCACGGTTCGTCTTCGTCTGCGTCGGCCTGTGGATGGGCAGCGGCGCGACGGCCCTGATCTGGCTCGCGAGCCTCGCCGGCATCGATCCGACGCTCTACGAGGCTGCGGAGATCGACGGCGCCGGACACTGGCGCAGGTTCACGCACGTCACCTTTCCGCATCTTGTGCCCACCTGGATCGTCCTGACGATTCTCTCGTTCATCGGCATGTTCTCGATCTTCGACCAGGTGGTGGTGATGCGCAACCCCATGATCCGCGAAGCGGTGTATGTCGTGATGCTGCACATCTACGAGCAGGGATTCCGGCGCGGGCTGATGGGATACGCGTCCGCGATGTCGATGGCGCTCGCGGCGATCGTGCTGCTGCTGACGATGATCAACCTGAAGCTGTCGAGGAAGGTGGAAATCGTGTAGCCGAGGTCGCCGGGCTTCGATTGCGCGCACGAGACAACATGCCGTCATTCATGCCGTCATTCATGCCGTCATCCACCAGATTCCTTCGCCCCCTTGTCATCCACACGCTTCTGATTGCCGTGTGCCTGACGATGATCCTGCCGTTTCTCGTCGTCCTTACCGCGTCACTGAAAGCGCCGGTGCTCGGTGACGAAATGTCCCCGGCGCGGCCGGACTTCATTCCGGGTCGATGGCAATGGCAGAACTATCTTCTCGGATGGCGTGCGGGCAGGCTCGGCACGGCCTTCGCCAACTCGATCATGGTGAGCATCGTGTGGACGGTCGGCACGGTGCTCGTGTCGTCGATGGCCGCGTATGCCATCGGACGACGCAAGGTGCCCGGTCACCGGTGGATCCTGCTCTTCTTTCTCAGCTCGATGATGTTCGCCGGACAGGCGGTAATCATCCCGCAGTTCATTCTCTACCGCGCGCTCGGACTGTACGACTCGCTGGCCATCTTCATGATCCCCGGCGCCGGAGCCTTCACGATCTACCTGCTGTGCCACTGGTTCGACAACGTGCCGAAGGAGATCGAGGAGGCTGCGTTCATCGACGGCTGCAGCGAATGGTCCACGTTCATCCGAGTGATCCTGCCACTGAGCCTGCCGGCCGTCGCCACGGTCAGCCTGTTCGCCTTTATGGGCGCGTGGAACAACTTCGTCGGGCCTTATGTATTCATCGAGAGCGAGAGCAGGCTGACCATTCCCCTGGCCATCCAGAGCTACATGGTGACGAGCCCGACCGACGAGGCAGGCCGTGCCGCGGCGGTCATGATGTCAGTGCTGCCCGTGCTGGCGGTGTTCGTGCTGCTGCAGAGGTGGTTTCTGAGAGGGCTGAGTCTCGGGGCGCTGAAGCAGTGACGCGAGAGATCATCATTCAGCCGGCAAGTCGAACCGCCTGATCGGCACGTCCTTGAACCGGATCGTCCTGCCCCAGATGTGGTCGACGCCCGGCTTCGATCTCTACGAGAATGATAGCGCTGCCGCCCGGCGACGGCATATTCACACGCCCACTTGCCACGGCAGAGATTCCTTGTAGTTTCACGCAAGAGCGAACGCCACGAAAACGGAGTTGCCCATGCAGCCTTTCGCCTCCCGCCGCCTCGGTAAGACCGATCTCGACCTGCCTGCCCTCGGATTCGGCGCCGCGCCGATCGGCGACCTGTTCGTGCGTGTGTCCGAGCGCGAGTCGACCGACATTCTGACCGAGGCCTGGAACGCAGGCGTCCGCTACTACGACACGTCACCGTTCTACGGCAGCGGCAAGAGCGAGCTGCGCCTCGGCGTGCTGCTGAGAGAGCATCCCAGGGACGATTTCGTCCTGTCGTCGAAGGTCGGACGGACGATGACGGCCTACCGGGGCGACACCGCGGACTTCGAGCCCGGCGAGTTCGTCGGCGCCCTGCCGTTCGATCTCAAGTTCGACTACAGCTACGACGGCGTCATGCGGTCGTACGAGGACAGCACGATCCGGCTCGGGCTGAACCGGATCGACCTGCTGATCATCCATGACCTCGACCACTGGTTCCACGTGACCGACGAGGCGGTCGAGGCGCGACTGAAGGAGCTGGAATCCGGCTGGAAGGCGCTGACGGAGCTCAAGTCCGCCGGCCTGATCCACGGCATCGGGGCCGGCATCAACCAGAAGGCGATGATGATGCCCTTCATGGAGCGGTTCGACCTCGACTTCTTCCTGGTCGCCATCGAGTACAACCTGCTGACCCACGACGTGCTCGACCGCGAGTTTCCGGAGTGCGAACGGCGCGGCATCGGCGTCATCACCGGAGCGCCCTTCGCGTCAGGCATCCTGGCGACCGGCCCCGGGCCCGATGCGAAGTTCAACTACGAGCCTGCGTCCGAAGAGGTCCAGCAGCGCGTGGCCGGTATGCAGAAAGTCGCGGCACGACACGACCTTCCCCTCACCGCAGCGGCCATGCAGTTCCCCTTCGGCCACCCGATCGTCGCCTCGGTCATCCCCGGCGCCGTCGAGAAGGCGCACCCCGGCCTGAACGTCGCCGCAATGAGCCACGACGTTCCCGGCGCGTTCTGGCAGGAGCTGAAGGACGAGGGCCTGTTGCGCAAGGACGCGCCGGTGCCCGGATAGAGGACCCCGTCACAAACCTGGCTCAATGATCCGGCCAGTCGCCGGTGAAGACTTCGGTCGCACTGCCGGTCATCAGGACGTGGTCGTCACTGTCGCGCCAGTGCAGGTGAAGGTCGCCTCCGGGAAGGTGGGCCGCGACGTCGCGACCGGTACGTCCTGTGGCCGCTCCGGCAGCGCACACCGCCGAAGCGCCGGTGCCGCAAGCCTGCGTGATGCCGGTGCCCCGCTCCCAGGTGCGCATCGTCACCTCGCCCGGACCGTGAACGGCCACGAAATGAACATTGATTCGCTGGGGGAAGATTTCGTGGCGCTCGAGCACCGGGCCGACCGTCTCCAGCGGCACCTCCGCGACATCCCGGCAGAACAGGACGACGTGGGGGTTGCCCACCGAGACGCAGGTCATCCTCGGATCGAGGCCGCATCGCTCCATCCAGTCCGCGTCCACCCGGGCGGGCCATTGCACGACGCCGTCGATCGGCTCGTCGACGATCCGGCCGAGCCGATCCAAGGTGACCGGAACCCGGTCGGCCTCGAAAGCCGCGGGTCCCATGTCGACCGTCACCTCCTCGACGAGTCCGTCCGCACCCACGCGATAGTCAAGCTCCAGCACCCCGTTGCCCGTCTGCACCCGCATCGGCCGCGCCCGGCTGCGCTCATGGTCGTAGGCGTACTTGCAGACGCAGCGAATCCCGTTTCCGCACATCTCCGCCTCGCTGCCGTCCGCATTGAACATCCGCATCCGAACGTGTGCATCGACGCCGTCCCCAGGCGGCATCACGAGGATCAGCCCGTCGCCGCCCACGCCCTGGTGCCGGTCGGCAATTCGCGGCGCGAGCCCAGACGGATCGGGCACGTCGACGTCGAAGGCGTCGATGTAGACGTAGTCGTTGCCGATGCCGTGCATCTTGGTAAAGCGCATGAACGGATCATTGTACACACCTGCACGACGGGCCGGCGCGACGACGCCGTTGCGGACAATCGAGAGCGACGACGATCCAACCAGTACTAGGTCGTGTCCCGCAAGTCATCCTGGCGTCGGCCGGCTGCAAGCCCCGTGCGCGGCGTCGGCCTGCATCGCCGATGCACAGCGACATCGCCTGCTTCGGCCTCCTTGCCAACGGACGAGTCGCTCGGTCGTGGGCCCGCGGCAGAGTTCTGAGACAGAGCCTAGAACAGCACGCCCCGACCGATCATGAAGAGAAGGATGACGGCGGCGAATCGCTTGATCCAGGCGACCTGCCGGTCGATCGGCACGAGATCGATCGGGCGCCCGACGATGCCGCGTAGATAACGCTGGCGCCACTGGATCGAGCCGTGACGCCAGCTTCTCCGGCCGGGATCGATCTGGTTGAGCACCGCGACCTGCTCCAGCGCGTCGATCATCGTGCCGGACGCGACTTCATCGATCGTCACTCGCACGGCGTCCTGCGGCGCCGCGGTGACGGCCAGGTGCTGGACCGCGAACGTGTCGGCCTGGCGCTCGAAACGCCGCGACACCCAGCCGAACGCGATCGCCCAGGATCCGAAGGACATGACCATGATGAGCACGTCACCGAGGGACCGCGCCGTCGACGACAGGCCGATATGGCGGGCCAGCAAGTCATTCAGCGGCACGATCACGTCGAGTTCTGCCGCGCCGATAGCGGTCGTCCACATGCGCTCCATGATGATGAACAGCGCCGCAGCCGCGGCGAGCAGCCAGAACATGTGGCGACGGGAGACATGCGCCAGCTCGTGCGCCATGACCGCCTCGATGTGCTTCAAATGCAGCGTCTCGAGCAGCGCGTCGCTCAGCAGGATGTAGCGGAGGGGCCGGATCAGCCCCATGACGGCGGCGTTGACCATCCCCCCGTAGGTCTGCCAGACGAGAAGCTCGCGCACTCCGACGCGATGCTGCCGGCACATCGTCGTCAGCTGCTCGCGCAGCGGCCCGTCCGGCAGCGGTGCCGTGTCCCAGACGCGTCGAATGATCGCGGGCGCGAAAAGGAAGATGCAGCCGCCCCCGAGAATCTGAAGCAGAACCCGCAGTTCGATGTTGCCGAGCGCCGGCAGCGCGACGCTCGGTATCGACGCCTCGATGACCTGGATCATCGCGAGCAGCAGCAGCATCGGCACCAGCACCAGCGCCACCTGGTAGCGAAGCTGAGCCATCAGAAACTGTCCGCGGGTCCACATCGGCTGGATCGACAGGCCCCGGTCCAGGCGATCGATCGCGCGAGCGCCGCGCAGCCTCCGTTCGATCGGGTAGTACACCCACCACGACCACGCGAGCAGCGCAAGCGGCATCGACATGACGATCAGCTCGTTGACCATCACCCAGTCCGCGAGACCCTCGCGCAGACGCCCGATGACGCCCATCATCAGATCGTTGTAATAGAGCGCGACGATCACGAAGTGGTAGACCGCCTTGACGCGCTCGAGTCGGCGCAGCGGCCGCCGTTCGATGCGGTCCGCGATCAGCCGGGCCGTCCACCAGCACGTCAGCCAGTACAGGATCGCCGACAGCAGCTTCGGCACGATCACGAGCAGGACGAGCGCGCCGCCGTCGACCCGGTGGAACTTGTCCGCCAGCAACGGCTCGGCAAAGATGCCGATGAACAGGGCAAGTACGAACAGCTGCATTCCGCCCGATGACCTCTCGCGCGTCGACGCGTCAGCGCGACATCTGGATTTCGTGCCGCTCGAACCGCTCCGCTGCCTCGGCCGCCTGCCGGACGAGGTCCTGCTTGTCCGACTCGAGCTCCGCGATCGCATCGAGAATCGCTCGTTCGTTGCCGCGGTGTCCGGGCGCGAACTTCACGTAGCCCAGCAGGAGCGTCGCACGGACGCGGAACGTGACATCCTCGTCCTGCCGCGCGACGCGGATCAGGTCGCCGATATGCGGCCGGACGAGCGACAGCCAGCGCTGCTTGCGGTCCCACGCGACCTCGATCTTCTCGAGGCCCTTGATCCACGGCTCGATCGTCGTGCCCTCTTCGGCGAGGTTCGCGCACGCGTTGAGCATCGCCTGCAGTCCGGTCCAGCGCGGGTACAGGCGGACGTTTCGCTCGAAGGCCCGGTGACCCAGGGCGAACACCGCTCGGACCGTCACATCGGCCGCCGCGCCGTCGCCGCGATCGTAGAGCTCCGCCGCATGATCGAGGGCGACGATCGTCACCGACTCGATCGCCGCGCCGAACTCCGGTCCGGCCAGGGGCCGCATCGGAACCTGCTCGTCCAGGAAGCCGTTTGACACCGAGCCCGCGTTCATCGCGTTGATCAGCAGCTCGATTACCTGCGACGTGATCGCGGCGGGATACGGCGGATCCGAGTCGAGCACCGCCGAGTGGCGCTGGTACAGCTCGAACAGCTCACGGTAGATCGGCGTCGCATCGGCCCCGGCGTTCGTCGACTCGTAGAGTGGAGACGCGCCGTCGAATGTCATCAGGGCCAGGTTCGCGGGCGACGAGTTCGACGTCGGGGCATCGGCGCCGCTCCGCGCCGCGAGCAGCACGACGACCGCGATCACCATGACGAGCGCGATGGAGACGAAGATGCCGATTCGCATGGGTCTGTTCCCGGGAAATCACTCGGTCCGGAACGAACTCGACGCGCGGCGCATCGCCTGGTCCGATTCGACGACCGCGCGGCAGAAGCTTCGGATCAGCTCGGAATCCTTGACGCCGCGCTCGCGTTCGACGCCGCTCGACACGTCCACGGCATCGGGACGTGCCGTCGCGATCGCCTCCCCGACGTTCGTCGGATCGAGGCCGCCGGCCAGCACCAGACAAGGCGCGTGGTCTGCGCGGCGCAACCGGGAGAGGGATGTCCAGTCGATCGTTTCGCCCTGGCCGCCGCGCTCCGCCGGCCGCGCGTCGGCGGCAACCGGATGATCGACGAGCACGCCGGCGAGATTCGTACATTCGCGCCGCCACCACTCGATGGTCGCCCCGAGCGACTCCGGCTCGAACGGAAGCGCCTTGATGACGTGCAACGGTGCGAGCTCGCGCGCGTCTTCGATCTGCTCGCGCCCGTGCAACTGGATCGTCCGGACGCCCAGCCCGGTCGCGATGGTCTTCATTTCTGCGATCGGCGCGTCGACGAACAGCGCGACCGGTTCGACGAAAGCGGGAATGGCGGCCACGATGTGCGCCGCCTGATCCGGCGTGACGCGGCGCGGTGATCCGTCGATGAAGACCAGACCGATCGCGTCGGCCCCTGCCTCCGCGGCGATCCGGGCCGTTTCCGCGTCGCGCACGCCGCAGATTTTGATTCGAGTGCGGCTCACCTGGTCATTGTAGGGGCTGGGGCGAGGGGCAAGGGTCGGGGGGCGTAGGGAGAGATTGATTATCGATTATTGCTTATTTGTTAGCTGTCATTTCGGAAGCGCCTCCGAAATAACAGCTAACAAATAAGCAATAATCGATAATCAATCTCTCCCTACGACACGACCTCCAACCGCGCAAACGACAATACAAGCGTCTTCTCTCCCACGTTCGCGAAGCGCACCCGCACCCGCGCATCGTTGCCGCTGGGAATGGTCCGGATGATGCGTCCGAGACCGAACTGCGGATGCCGAACCATCGTTCCAGGTGTGTAGATCGACGCCTCTCCGGCGGGCGCGTCGATCTCGCGGCGGCGGCGCGACGGCCGGTCCCAGGATGCCTCGGATTCCTCGTCACCCGTGATTTCGAGCTCGTCCTCCGGCAGCTCCCGGAGAAACCGGCTCGGGATCGCCGGCAGCGTCTGGCCGAACACCGTCCGGCAGCGCGTGTGCGACATCATCAGGATCCGGCGTGCCCGGGTCATGCCGACGAAGCAGAGCCGCCGCTCCTCTTCCAGCGCGTCATCCGAATCAATCGACTGCCGATGCGGAAGCAGCCCTTCCTCCACGCCGATCATCGCGACGACGGGGTACTCCAGTCCCTTGGCCGCGTGGAGCGTCATGAGCGTCACCACGCCGTCGTCGCTCTTCACCGCGTCGACGTCGCTGACGAGGCTGACCTGCTCGAGGTATGCCTGGAGCTTCGGCTCGATCGTCTCCGCAAGATCGTCGGCATGCTGGAAGTCGTACTCGTCGTCGAACTGCTGGGCGGAGCTGATGAGCTCGCCGAGATTGTCGATCCGCTCGGCTTCCGGATCGTTCTTCGTCTGCCGATAGAACGCTTCGATGCCGGACTCGGTGAAGACGCGCTCAACGAGCACCCGCAGCGCGTCCTGCATCGGATCGCTGATCAACCGCTGCCACTGCGCGAGCGTCCGGTCGAACCGGGCGATGGCGGCAAGAGCCCTCGGGTTCAGGTCGGACACCCCGGTCGGATCGGCCAGGAGCTGTCGCACGCCCGCGCCGGTCGCCTCGGCGTGGACCTGCAACGCCTTGACCGTGCGCTCGCTGATGCCACGGGCGGGAGTGTTGATCACGCGCAGCAGGTTCACCTCGTCCGCCGGGTTCGCGACGACGCGCAGATACGCAATGACGTCCTTGATCTCCTTGCGATCGTAGAACGCCGTACCCCTCGCAATCTGGTACGGGATGCCCGAGTTGCGCAGCGCCTCTTCGATCGTGCGACTGAGATGGTTCGCCCGATAGAAGACGGCCATGTCGCGCCAGGAGACCTGCTCGCGGTCGTACTGCGCCTGCAGGCGGTCGACCACTCGCTGTGACTCCTCGTGCTCGTTGTCGCATCGGATCACCTGCACGGGCGTGCCCGACTCGTTCTCGGTCCACAGGGCCTTGTGCTTGCGCTGCGTGTTCCTCTGGATGAGGGCGTCGGACGCCGACAGGATGCGCTTCGTCGACCGGAAATTCTGCTCGAGCCGGATCGTCGTAGCGGACGGGTAATGCTTCTCGAAATCGAGGATGTTGCGGATGTCGGCCCCGCGCCAGCTATAGATGGACTGGTCCGGGTCACCGGTCACGCAGAGGTTGCCGCGCTCGCCGGCCAGGCCCCGGGCGATCGCGAACTGCGCGCGGTTCGTGTCCTGGTACTCGTCGACGAGCACGTACTGGTAGACGTCCCGAAGCTCGGCCACGACGTCCGCGTGGCCCTGTATGAGACGCACCATCAGCATCAGCAGGTCGTCGAAATCGACCGCCTGGCTCTTGTTAAGAATGGCCTGGTACTTCGTGTACGCCTTCGCCACACTTCGCGAATAGAAGTCGAGCGCGTTCGCGGCGAACTGCCGATCGTCTATCAGTTCGTTCTTTGCCTCGCTGATCGTCGCCCTGACGTTCGCCGGCGGAAAGTTGCTCGAGCTCATGTTCAGGTCGGACAGTGCCTGCTTGACCGCCCGTGTCTGGTCGGCGGCGTCGTAGATCGAGTAGGCCGCGGGCAGCCCCAGGCGATCGGCGTAGCGGCGCAGCATCCGGGCGCAGAAGCTGTGAAAAGTTGTCAGCGTCACGGCGCGTGCCTGCTTCGGCGAAAGCATCGCGCCGGCGCGTTCCCGCATCTCGTTCGCGGCCTTGTTCGTGAACGTGATCGCGAGGACGTTCCAGGGGGCGAGGCCGACGCCCAGCACCAGGTGGGCGATCCGACGCGTGATGACGCGCGTCTTGCCCGAGCCCGGCCCGGCGAGCACCTGCAGTGGGCCTTCGACGTGAAGCACCGCCTGGCGCTGGGGCTCGGTCAGCCCTTCAAGCAGCGCGTCGACGGCGGGGGCGGGTGGCGTCGCGATTGGAGGAGGTTCAGAAGACAACGTGGTTTTGCCGTTTGGGATTCAGCGTGTCACCAGTCGACCATAGCATTCGTTCGTGTGCTTCGGCGGGTGGCCGGGGTCGGGCGCGGCGGCGTAGTGGGACGCTCCGGGCCGTGCGAACGAGGATCCTGTTCACTGGGGGCTCGCTTCGCTCGCCCCCGGCCACCCGAACCTTCATGATCTCAAGATGCCGAGAATTCCCCCAGGGCTCGGGCATGTTCCGGCACGATCGCGTCGAGCCCCTGCACGTAGCTGGCGTACTGCGGCCTCCACCCTGTGCGCCGCATGGTCACGCCCGCATCGCACGACTTCGAGCCGCGCCCGCGCAGCCTCGACGCATCGACGCCGAGCTGCGTGACCGCCTGCTCCTCGTCGAGCACGGCCGGCGGCGTGACGCCGAGCTTCCCGGCAAGGTAACTGTAGTACTCGATCCGACGCACCGGAGCGCCGTCGCACCCAAGCTCGATGGCCCCTGCCCCTTGTGAGACCATGACCGCCTGCAGCAGCCGCGCCGCGTCATGCACGTGGATCAGGTTCAGCTGCGCGTCCGGATCGCCCACGATCGGGGCGCCCTGCCGCACGGCCTGCTCGCCGATGACCCGGCCCGGGCCGTACAGACCGGCCAGCCGGACGATCGGGGCCGGCCACCCGGTCTCGCCCTGCCACTGCCGCTCGGCCTCCATCTGCATCCGGCCGCGCTCGTCGGCGGGCTCAGGTGCCGTATCGGCATCCACCACCTCGCCTTCATGTCGGCCGTACACCGCCGTCGAGGAAACCAGCAGCGCCTTGCTGATCCGTGCGTTTCGCAGCGCCGCGCGAACGTATCCCTGGCCGTCGATGAGGACCTCGCGGACACGATCCGGATCGCCGCGCCCCGGAGGCACCATGTAATAGACGTCCAGTTCGTCGGTTTCGAGCGCCGGTCGCAGCGATGTCAGCGTCAGGCGCTCGGTCACCGACATCAGCAACGGCCGCACGCCAATCTGGGCGAGCGTCTCGGCGCGATGGGTCCGCCGCGTGGTGCCGTACACGCGGGTGCCTTCGAGCAGCAGATCGCAGGCGAGGCGCCGACCGAGATAACCGCAGCCGATGATCAGCGCCGTGGCGGCGCCGGAGGACGACGAAGACGACATGAGGACATCATAGCCGTTGGCGCCGAGGCGTTCCGAGCGCAATCGGCGCGGCGATCATCCGTGACGCCGGTCGCGCGGTCAATACTCGATCGTGAGTTCGAGCAGCACGCCCCAGTTCGGACTGTGCGGGTTCAGCCCGATCGGAACTTCGACGGCCAGCTCGACGTCATCGA